>CAZBET010000106.1:0-5913 GCA_964490995.1 uncultured Dehalococcoidia bacterium | reverse complement strand
CCTTCCTCCTCGACCGGTTGCGGCGCGACGGCGTCAGCGAGCTGTACCTGGAATCGCTGAGGCCCGACTCAACAGTGCTGACGACTCTGGTCGACGTGGCGCGCAATGCGGGGCACGGAGTCCTGTGCGCTCTGGACAACGTTTCCCTCGACCTCGACCTGCCAGCGACCTGGCAAGGACTCCTCCAGGTGCTGACTCCCAAGCAGCGGCGTGAGATAGGACGCAAGCTGAGGAGATTGGATGAGGCCGGCAGGGTGGAATACGAGACCGTCGAGAGTACGACGGCCACCCGGGAGACGATGGACGTCTTTCTCAGGCTGCTTCGGGAGAGCAGGGAGGACAAGGCAGCCTTCATGACTGAGCGCATGGAAGCGTTCTTCAGGTCTGTAGCCGAGACCATGGCCCGGGCCGGGCTGCTGAGGTTCGGCGTCTTGAAGATAGAGGGACGGCCCGTTGCCGCTGTAATGTGCTTTGACTACAATGATCAGGTGTATCTCTACAACAGCGGCTATGACCCAGGGTATGCCTATCTGAGCGCGGGCCTGCTCTCCAAGGTTCTCTCCGTCAAAGACAGCATAGAGCGCGGCCGGAGGAAGTACGACTTTCTCAAGGGAGCCGAGGAGTACAAGTACCGTCTGGGCGGCAGGGAGCTCCCCCTCTACAATTGCCGCATTGTCCTCTCGTGACTCACGTTTTCCGCGCGGCGCGCAGACTCGAAGCGATGGAGAATGAAGCTGCGATGGTGTCAGAGCAGTTGAGAATAGCCGTGCTCAGCGTCCACAGTTGTCCCCTGGGGAAGCTGGGGTCCAGAGACACCGGCGGCATGAGCGTCTACATCCGTGAGCTGGCGCGGGAACTGGGCAGGCGCGGCGTGTCAGTCGATGTCTATACCCGTGCTCACGATCCCAAGGAGGACCGGATCGTCCGCCTTGGAGAGAATGCGCGGGTCATTCACCTTCGGGTGGGCCAGGTTGAGCCGGTGAACAAGCTGGCGCTCTACGCCGACCTGCCCGACTTTGCCTGCTCTGTCGAGGGTTTCAGAAAGCAGAACGGCCTCCGCTATGACCTGGTGCACAGCCACTACTGGCTGTCGGGATGGGTGGGACAGCATTTGCGTGGATGGTGGCGCGTCCCCCACGTGACGATGTTTCATACTCTCGGCGCCGTCAAGAACGCAATCGGCGTGGGGGAAGACGAGCCGGAGCTTCGCCTCGTGAACGAACGAGAGCTGGCTGCGAACTGTGACCGCATCATCGCTGCCACGGGTAATGAGAAGGCGGACCTGGTGGCCCGCTATGGCGCTCCACCCGACAGGATAGGCGTTGTCCCCTGCGGCGTAAACCTGGACCTGTTCCGGCCTTTGGACAGGGAGACGGCGCGGCGGCGTCTGGGCTTCAACGGCGAAAGCATGGTTCTGTACGTTGGCCGTGTCGAGCCGCTGAAGGGTCTGGACAGGCTGCTGATGGCCGTGCCGCGCCTTCACGGGGCGCGCCACCTCAGAGCGGTGGTAGTGGGTGGAGACGGTGACGATGGTCGCGAGGTGGAGCGCCTGCGGACCCTCTCTCGCTTGCTCGGTATCGGGGCGGCCGTTGACTTCGTGGGCACTGTGAGGCAGGAGGAACTCCCCCTCTACTATAGCGCAGCCGACCTGTGCGTCATCCCTTCGTACTACGAGAGCTTCGGGCTGGTGGCCCTCGAATCCCTTGCGTGCGGGACCGCCGTCGTGGCCACCAGGGTCGGAGGCATGGAGAGCGTCATCCGCCACGGGCACAACGGGTGTCTGGTAAGGGACAATGAGCCGACGAGCCTGGTGGACGGCATGGCGGAGCTTCTTCAGAGCGACGCCCGGAGCCGACGTCCCGAAGCGATTCGGGAGTCGGTCAGCGGGTTCGCCTGGTCACACATCGCCGAGGCAGTTGTAGTCGAGTACCGCGCGCTGCTCGGAGGTCGGCCTACACGCGCGACGCCGACAGCCGTGTGAAATCACCCTGACCCCCTTTGCCAAAGGGGGGGATAGGTGCGCCCCCCCCTGGCCGGACCCCCACGACAGCGCCAGCCCTCAATGTAGGGGCACAGCGTGCTGTGCCCGGGACCCCGAGAACCGGGTGGTGGGTTCCCCAACGCTTGATCTACCCTGCAGCCTGGTTCTCCGTGCTTTGGTGGCTCCGGCGCTCGTTCCAGGCCGTCGAACGACATAGGGTACCGCCTATGCGGGCTCAAACCCGCATTGTCAAGTGCTGAGCGAGGCTGTTCCTGGCCTCCTCCAGCACGGGCAGGCGAGCAACGCGAACTGAGGCGCCTACCGCTCTGGCCAGCGGCTCGACTATGCGGCGCACCTCATCTCGGGCGACACGGATTTCGCGCGGAAGTTGCCCGGCCGCCTCCAGAACTTGGAGCAGGGCCCCTTGCTTGTCCGCTATGGAAGGGCACGGGCCCAGAACACCGCTGCCCGCGATAAGTCCCTGTTTGCGTTCCACCGCCAGCATGAAGCTAGGGTAGAACGGCCGCTGCGAGCCCGACCTGACAGGGGTCGGCAGGAGGAAGAAGTCAAGCTCCCAGGAGCCGCGCGGCTTGCCTGCCACCTTGCGCAACCGCTGAAGGACCGCCTCGTCCGGCAGCTCCGGAGTGCCTGCCTCGGGCTTGAGGGCCAGGGGTTTGCGCCACTCCTCCAGCCAGTGACCCTCATAGTAATACCGTGTCAGAACCAGCCCGGCACGCGCTCCCCGGGAGACGTCCAGTCCCCCTTCCCTCACTCGAGCAGCCACCTCAACGGCCTGTTGAAGTATGGCAGTGAGGAATTGCGCCTCCTCACGTTCGACATACCAGGGGAAATAGCCGGGGCGGTGGCTGCGGAAAACCGGCCAGGCGTTCCGGCCCCGGAAGCTAAGGTCGAGAGACCGGATGACATCACGATCTCGCTCTTCCAGGTCGAGCCGGTTCACGAATGCTGTTGAGAGCACCGGGACTGCGGCCCAGCCCTCGAAGTTCTCCCCCTCGATCTCGCCGAGCATCAGTCGCCTGCACCAGTCGAATCCTTCGGCCCCAAGGAACACCACGAGACCGAATTCCTCTCCCCCACTCCCAAGGGGGGAGCAGTACCCGACTTGACGGTCCGCCGGGTTCTCCACGGCGAAGAGCTCGATGTCAGCCATCCATCGCCACGGCGCCAACTGCTTGTACGCTATCGCTGCCTGGTGGAGCGCGAGCCAGTCACCCTTCGTCGGCTTCCTCACTGCGGCTCCCTGCTTTGTCACTCCATCCTCCTCATGGCGGGTTATTTCCAGCCCAGATTGTACCCTGCCGAGTCAAAGGTGGCAAGCAGCGGCCAGCGGCGGCGCCAAACCGGCCAGACCGTCCCTGCGGACGGGACGGCCACCGAGCCGTCGGCCCGGCGGGATTGTCGAGGCATGGCCCATGGTCTACAATTGGAGGCAATCTCAGGCTGTGGAGATGGATTTGGCAACGAAACCAGCTCATGCAATGGTGGTGACGCCACATGCGGATGATGCGGAGTTCGGCATCGCGGGAACGGTCGCCCGCTGGGTCAAAGAGGGTAGGGATGTTGTGTATGTGGTCTGCACCAACGGCGACAAAGGCGCCAGCGACCTCAAGATGAAGCAGGAGCAACTGGCCAAGGCTCGCGAGCAGGAGCAACTGGCTGCGGCGAAGGTGCTGGGGGTGAGGGAGGTTATATTCCTGCGCCATCCGGACCAGGGCCTGGAGGATACTCCGGAATTCAGGAAACAGCTCGTTCGGTTGATGAGGATGTACCGGCCCGGGATTGTGGCAACTACCGACCCCTACCATCGGTATCTGTGGCACCGCGACCACCGTATCACCGGGCAGGTGACCATGGATGCGGTCTTCCCCTATGCCCGCGACCACCTTGCCTATCCCGAGTTCATGATGAACGGGCTTGAGCCGCACAAGGTCCGTGAGCTACTGTTCTGGGGTTCGGAGGACTCAAAC
The DNA here is from genome assembly GCA_964490995.1 of uncultured Dehalococcoidia bacterium. Classification (GTDB taxonomy): domain Bacteria; phylum Chloroflexota; class Dehalococcoidia; order SZUA-161; family SZUA-161; genus CAZBET01. Next base: position 1,944 of record CAZBET010000106.1, on the reverse strand, counting down.
TACTGGTCGGACATCACCAGCACCTTCGACCTCAAGGTAGCTGCTCTGCGCTGCCACGAGAGCCAGATAGGGCACATCCCCGCCTCGGATCTGGAGGGATGGCTGAGACAGCACGCTGAGCAGACAGCGCAGGGCCAGGGGTTCGGGCTCGCGGAGGCTTTCCACCGCGTGGGGTTGCTGTACTAGGGCTGCGCGCCGGTGGGTTGCGCTGCGCTTCACCCACCCTACGGCTCGCTACGATCCCCACCCTCTGTGATACGGGGCGATTGCTACGTCGCCGCCGCTCCTCGCAATGACAGAATAGCCAACGTCAGACGCGAGCGTCTACCTTCGGGGGCCCGATGTACTTGCGGACGACCTGGCGGAAGTGGAACCCGTAGACGGCGAGGGATAGCGACAGCGGAAAGGCGCGCGGGTGTCTGAGCAGCGAGCAGATGACAAACCACCAGTAGTGGAGCCTCCCCCCATCCTTGACACCCAGCACCCAGTTGGCTCTGAAAAACGCCCGGACGTGCCAGAACCGGAGTTGAGAGATCTTCTTCCGTCTGCGCGGCTTGTACTCCTTGAGGAAGGTCATCACCCGGCTGTAGAAGTGCTTGTTTGAATAGATCGTGGTCAGAATGTGCTGGTAGCCGTTGATGAGCTTCTCGCGGTCCATCTTGGGGGTGAAGTTCAAGGAGCCGTCGGTGTTGTCGCCGGAGAAGCCGTCCACCAGGCGGTTCTCTCTCTTCAAACGCTGATGGAGGCGGGTGCCGCGGGGCGCGTTGAGCAGACCGACCATGGCAGTGACGATCCCGCTCTTCTGAATGAAGCTGATCTGGCTCTTGAAAATGGATTCGGGATCGTGGTCGAACCCCAGGATGAACCCCCCCTGCACCTGCAGGCCACGGTTCTGAATCCTCTTCACCGTGGCAATCAGGTCGCGGTCTGTATTCTGGTGCTTGCTGCACTCGGCCAGGCTATCCTCGTTCGGCGTTTCGATGCCGATGAATACGCACTCGAAACCGGCGGCCACCATCAAGTCAAGCAACTCGTCGTCATCCGCAAGGTTTATGGACGCTTCGGTGGTCAGGGCGTAGGGGTACTTTCTCCTCTTCTGCCAGGAGGCTATCGCGGGCAGTATCTCCTCCTTGAGCTTCTTCTTGTTGCCGATGAAGTTGTCGTCCACAATGAACAGGCTCTCACGCCAGCCCCGGTAGTATATGGCATTGAGCTCAGCCAGGATTTGCTCTCTGGTCTTGGTGCGCGGTATATGCCCGTTGAGCACGACGATGTCGCAGAACTCGCAGTTGAAGGGGCACCCCCGCGAGTATTGAATGCTCATCGATGAATACTTCTTCATATCCACAAGGGACCACAAGGGCACAGGGGTCTTGCTGATGTCCGGTCTCTCTTTGGAAGTATAGATATGCTGCGCACGGCCCTGCTGAAGGTCTTCCAGAAACAGCGGCAGCGTGACCTCGGCCTCGTCGAGCACCAGGTAGTCAACGTCTTCGAACTCCTCGGGCTCGCTGGTGAAGAGAGGCCCGCCGGCCACCGTCTTCACGTTGAGGCCCCGGCACCGCCGGATGGCCTCTCTGGCTGAAGCCCTCTGCACCGCCATGGCGCTGATGAACACGTAGTCAGCCCAGCGGATCTGTTCATCCGTGAGCGACGCCGCGTTCATGTCCACGAGCTTCTTCTTCCATTCCTGCGGAAGCATGGCGGCCACGGTCAAGAGGCCCAGAGGCGGGTAGGCCGCCCTCTTGGAGATGATGCGCAGGGCGTGCCGGAAGCTCCAGAAGGTGTCCGGGTACCGAGGATAAACCAGAAGTATGTTCAAACCTCTCCTTAGCTGCCTTTCGTAATGGCCCGAAAGCCCTTCCCACAAGGGGTATCCTGTGGGAGGGCCTTTGCAGGCCCGAAGCTTTGCATACTCTAAGATTATACCCTTTCCTGTCAAGC
>CAZBET010000105.1:0-5943 GCA_964490995.1 uncultured Dehalococcoidia bacterium | reverse complement strand
CATCCCATTTCTTCCATTTGGGTGACGACCTTCACCGGGTCAAGACCTGTCGGTACCCTTCCGCCATGAGTGAATACCTCATATCTGTTTGGGGAGTGTCTTCTCACATCTATGGCCGCAACAATGCTCTGGCTCCCGAATCTCTCGGCGGCCTCCCTCATGAAGCGTGGATTCTCGACGGCGTACGTATTGACAGCAACTTTCTCGACCCCCAGGCCAAATACCTCTTTGACATCATCCAGGGTTCGAATTCCGCCACCATAGCACAGTGGCATGAAGCACTCGCTTGCTATCTCAGACAGGAGCTTCATCGAAGGCCGGCGCCGCTCAGCGGTCGCTCGTATGTCAAGCAGGACAAGCTCGTCGACCTCTTTCTCGTTGAAGATCCTGACGGCATTGATTGGGTCGCCTACGTATTTGGGGCTGTCGAAACCCACGGTCTTGACCAGCCCTCGCTCTTTCAACAGGAGACACGGGATTACTCTCGTCTTCAACATGTCAGGCCAGCCGGACGAAGTTGCCCAGGAGTCTCATGCCAAACTTGTGGCTCTTCTCGGGATGGAACTGAACACCGGCTATGTTGTCCCTCGTGACGGCAGAGACAAACTCATAACCGTAGAACGTTCTGGCGAGTACATTCTCCTCATTGTTGCAGCGTACGTGGTAGGAATGTACGAAGTAGAACCTCGGATCCGGCCCCATGTCATCGAACAACCGGCTCTCTGCGGTCACTTCAACAGTGTTCCATCCCATGTGGGGTATCTTAAGACCCTTGTCATGAATGCCATCGAATCTGAACTTCAGTACGTCAGCATCGACCCACCCCAGTCCAGGTAGCTGTCCTTCCTCACTCCCTCTCGCCAGCAGTTGCATGCCCAGACAGATGCCCAGGATGGGCGTCTTGCCTTCGATGACCCGGCGGTTGAGAACCGGCACCAGCCCAAGGTCGCTGAGGCTTCTCATGCCGGCATCGAACGCACCGACGCCGGGCAATATCAGCTTACCAGCCTTCTCGACATCAGATGCGCTGGAGGAGCGAATGGCCCTGGCCCCCACCTTCTTCAACATGTTCATGATGGAGCCAAGGTTGCCCATGCCGTAGTCGACAACCACAACCGTTGCAGGGAAATCACCCATCACAGTAATTGCCCATCCCGAGCCTAGGCACTGCCTGTCTTCCCCGATGGCCCGCTCTCCCTGAACTTATAGCCGATGTTCCTGACTGTGTCGACAAAGGTATGGGTGGAGTCCTCTATCTTGCTCCTCAGCCTCCTGATATGAACGTCCACCGTCCGATCGCCGCCGTAGTAGTCATGGCCCCAGATTTCGTTGAGCAGCGCGTCGCGTGTAAACACGCGCCCCCTGTTGCTGGCCAGAAACCTGAGCAGCTCGAACTCCTTGAATGTCAGAGTCACCAGCCTGCCGCCGACGGTAACCTCGCACCTTGCGACGTCTATGGTCAGGTCGCCGCAACGTATCGTCTCTTCCTTCCCCACCCCGTTCTTTCGCCGGACGGTGCGTCTGACTCTGAACGCCACTTCCGCCGCGTTCCAAGGCTTGATAACGAAGTCATCTATGGGAGCAGCAGGATCAATGCTATCGAGAATCTCGACTGACACAAGGGCAATGACAGGAGGATGGCTTGGCTCCGAGTTTGCCTGAGCCAAGTACTTGGCCCCTGGGCTGTGCCGCATGCCATTCATCGCAACGAGCACTACATCCGGAGTCCGTTCGGCGACCCTCTCTGCACTCAACTCGCCGTCAGGGGCTATCAGGCAGCTAACACCCATTGAGGCGAGTTCAGAACTGAGTGTCTCTGCTTGCCTGCGCTCGTCAGCTATTATGCATGCTCTGAATGACGACCGGTTTCGTTCCATCGCCATTGCTCACAGTTCCCCGACCTTCTTGACCCTTTCGACCCCCGTCTCAATACGCGTAGAGCCTGCCGTAGGGCCTGAGCCAGCGCGGGAATAGCTTGGTGAAACTGTGCTCCATTATCCGGCAGGCGTCGCAGCCGAAATGTGCCGCAAACTCGCTGACAAGCGGCCCAAGGATCTGGTAGTCACTTTCCTCAAGCTCGGCAATGCCGACTTCCTTGCCAAGCTGGACGTGGTCGACCGGGCCCCTCAAATAGACGACTCCTCCATGCATGCCAGTGCCGATGAATCTGGCTCTGTGGAGATCACCTTCCTTCAGATTGAGGCCCAGGAGCACCACGACTCCCCCCGCCATGTACTCGCCGAAGAAATCCTGAGCTGTTCCCCCAATCACGAGCACCGGCTTCTTCTCCTCGTACTCCTTCATGTGGATTGCCGCCCTGTAACCGACGTCATCCCGCACAAAGATCTTCCCTCCACGTGCCGAGAGCCCGCTGATATCGCCGGCGTGTCCGTGGACAACTATCTCGCCGCTGTTCATCGTATTGCCGCAGCCATCCTGGGCGTTGCCGCGGACAATAATCCTGGGACCGTCCATGAAGGCTCCAAGGTCATTTCCGGGGGTGCCGAATATCTCGATCTCAACCGGCGCGTTCAAGTCTGTCCCGATGTAGCGCTGCCCGTAGACATTCCGCAGCTCGATCCTCTCGGTTCCCTTTGAGACGGCTTCCCTCAGACGCGCGTTCAGGTCGCGAAAGGAGAGCCCGTATGCATCTATTTCTTCAACTCTGCCCGGTGTCTTGCTGCAAGCATTTGTAGCCATCTCAACTACCCGCCATCTTCACTCCCAGAATGTCCAGTTCGGTATCGGTGAGCCCAATACCTCTCAAGTGCAAGCGGTTGCCCCTCAGGCTTTCCAGCGCGTTGACTCCCAGGCCTCCCAGAATATCCTTGAGTTCCAGACTCCAGCCGCGCAGCAGGTTGGCCAGCCTCCTGGAGCCAATGTCGGGGTTGATTCTCTTGGTCAGCCTCAAATCGGTTGTGCATATACCCCAGGCGCATTTGCCGGTGTGGCACTGCTGGCAAACGCAGCAGCCCAGAGCAACGAGGGCTGCGGTACCGATGTATACCGCGTCGGCCCCAAGCGCGATCGCCTTGGCTACATCCCCACTGTTCCTGATGCCCCCGGAGACGACTAAGGAGGCCCGGTTGCGTATGTGCTCCTGTCTCAATCGAGTGTCCACCGAAGCAAGGGCCATCTCAATGGGGATGCCGACGTTGTCCCTTATCACCTTGGGCGCAGCCCCGGTAGAACCGCGCAGGCCATCGAGCACTATGATGTCGGCGCCAGCCCTCACCATGCCGCTGGCAATGGCTGCCGAGTTATGTACAGCGGCTATCTTGACCCCAACCGGCTTGGTGTAGTTGGTCGCCTCTTTCAAAGCATAGATAAGCTGCGCCAGGTCCTCAATCGAGTAGATGTCGTGCTGCGGAGCTGGCGACAGAGCATCGGTCCCCTGCGGAATCATCCTGGTCATGGAGACCTCGGCGCTGACCTTCTCCCCGGGAAGGTGACCGCCAATGCCCGGCTTCGCCCCCTGGCCGATCTTTATCTCGACTATTCGAGCGGCATCGAGATAGCCGGCGTGGACGCCAAAACGCCCTGATGCCACCTGGACGACCGTGTTGTCTCCATACTTGTACAGCTTGGGGTGAAGCCCGCCCTCACCGGTGTTCCACAGGGTCCCCGCCTCGGTGGCTGCGCGAGCCAGGGACTCGTGGACATTCAGGCTCACCGCTCCGTAGGACATCGCGGCAAACATTACGGGCACCTCTATCCTGACCTGAGGCGCAAGCTCTGTCCTCAGGCTCATGGTGCTCGGGTCTATCTCCACCTTGTTGGGCTTGCTCCCGAGGTAGGAGGTGAGCTCCATCGGCTCACGAAGCGGGTCGATAGAGGGGTTTGTCACCTGGCTGGCGTTAAGAACCAGATGGTCCCAATACACCGTGTATGCCTTGTCGTTCCCCATGCCGGTGAGAAGGACACCCCCCGTTTCAGCCTGCTTGATGATGTCTTCGATCACCTCGGGGCTCCAGTTGTAGTTATCCCTGTAGTCCAGAGGCGTCTTCCGCACATTCAGAGCACGCGTGGGACAGAACAGCACGCAGCGGTGGCAGCCAACGCAGTTCTCTTCGCGGCTTCTAACCTCGTCGTCGGCAGCATCATAGAAATGCGTGTCGAAGCTGCACTGATTTACGCACACCTGACACTGTATGCAGCGCTCGGGGTCCCGATCTACCACGAACCTCGACGGCAGAAAGGTCTTCATGTCCCATCATCCCCGATTCTCACTGGGATTCCCTTCTCTTCCAGGTACCGCTTAGCATCACCAACTGAGTAGACTCGATAGTGAAAGATGCTTGCTGCCAGAACAGCGTCAGCCCTTCCCGTCACCAGCGCCTGGTACAGGTGCTCCAGATTGCCCGCGCCGCCGCTGGCGATGACCGGGACCGTCACGGCTTCGCTTATCGTAGAGGTCAATTCGAGATCGTATCCGCTCCGATGGCCATCGGCATCCCAACTGGTGAGTAGCAACTCGCCGGCGCCAAGGCCAACCGCTTGCGTGGCCCATCCCACAGCATCGATGCCGGTGGGACTCCGCCCGCCGTGTGTCAAGACCTCCCACTTGAGTGCGCCGTCGCCCGGTATTCTCCTGGCATCAATGGCCACTACGATGCATTGCGAGCCGAACCTCCTTGCCCCTTCGGTGATGAGCCTGGGATTGCGCACCGCCGCCGTATTGACGGCCGTCTTGTCGGCACCGGCCTCGAGCATGCGCCGCATATCGCTTATGCTGCGCAGCCCGCCACCGACCGTGAGCGGTATGAAGACCTTGTCCGACACACGCTCGACAATGTCGACCATCGTGTCACGGCCCTCAGGCGTTGCCCCTATGTCCAGGAACACCAACTCATCGGCCCCCTGCTCGTAGTAGAATGCGGCGAGCTCCACCGGGTCGCCGGCATCGCGAAGGTCGCTGAAGCTCGTGCCCTTCACCACACGGCCCTGCGTCACGTCGAGGCAGGGAATGATCCTCTTGGTCAACATACGCTCAAACCCTAATTGGATTCCTTTGATCCTTTTGCGCTTACCCTGTATTCTCGAGAACCCAATAGATTCTTATGCTCAACTACGCGCTCAATGCACTTTGGGCACCACCCCTCGTAGATATGCTCGAAACTCCTCATATCTTTGCTCAAATAACGGCCGTATTCCGTTAGCACTACGGGGTTGCCGCACTTGGGACAGAGAACCTCTATCTCGTTCATACCGCACCTACCTTTGTGACATCTTGCCCACTAAGACTGGAACTCCCGCACCTACTAAATCGCCCCGGACCTTCAGCCTGCCTATAACTGGTTCACCGCCTATCGGAATCCAGGCACGGTCCAGGTCCGGGCAAATCAATCGGATGGATGCTTCCTCCGAAGACAGATACAGCACAGAGCCCTTCGTGCCCACGGTGAGCGGTCGGAGCCTTATCCTGTCGGTGAGACCTATCATCTCACCGTGGTGAGCTATGATTACTGTGAAAGGCCCGTTCAGCAGCAGACCGGCATACACCTGGCGTAACGTGCGGACCAGCTTCTGCTCCGACAAGGGGCTCCGCCCCATCTCGCTCCAGAAGGGCGGTGCCAGTATCTTCGCCACAACGTGCATGGGCAGTCCGTGCCTCCGGATCAGAAGGTCGATAGCATAGGCCACCACCTCAGTGTCCGTCTGCATCGTGCAATGGTAGCCAAACTCCTCCAGGAAGCGGCGGTTTGTGCCGTAGGACGAGATCTCTCCGTTATGCACCACGGTCCAATCCAGGATATTGAAGGGATGCGCCCCTCCCCACCAGCCAGGCGTATTTGTCGGGAATCGGCCATGGGCTGTCCACAGATAGCCTTTGTACCGCTCCAGACAGAAGTAGTCGGCTATCTCCTCGGGGTATCCCACGCCTTTGAACACCGCCATGTTCTTCCCGCTGGAGAAGACAAAGGAGTCCTTGATAGCCGTGTT
>CAZBET010000104.1:0-6039 GCA_964490995.1 uncultured Dehalococcoidia bacterium | reverse complement strand
ATTCTAACATGGGAGTCAATAGGATGGTACGCCTTCTAGCCAGTACTTTCGCCCCCACCTAGCCAGTACTTTCGCCACCCCAACGCTGACTTTGGTCACACCCGGGCCGCAGTGCAACCACTCTCACCAGTTTGCACTAAGAGATGGTGCTGTTATGATTCATGGTGTCCAGTGAGGTTGGACAAGGGGGTCGCCGCCTGAGTTGACCGGGAAGTACCGTTGCCAGGCATCTAACATACGCGCAATGGACTGACATGAGAAGCCCGACGACCGATGAGGTTGTGCTCTCGATAGCGACTGTTAGCTCGAACACTAAAGAGCTGACCGCGAACTGCATCCAGTCCGTCATTGACAACGCACCAGGCGCGAAATACGAGATTATCGTGGTTGATAACGGCTCGACTGATGGCAGCGCGGAGGTAATCCAGCAGGGTTTCCCGCGGGTCAGGCTAATCAAGAATGCCCGGAATCTCGGCCTTGCCCAGGCTGGCAACCAAGCCCTGGGTATCTCCCGGGGACGCTATTTCCTGTTGCTCAACTCAGATACGGTCGTCCGCAAGGGCGCTCTGGAGCAGATGCTTCGTTTCCTCAGCAATCACCCGCATGCGGGAGCGGTGACCTGCAAGTTGCTGAACAGCGACGGCACCATCCAGTACAACATGCACCGCAGGTTCCCCACATTCCTGAGACTTGCCTTTGCTCTGGTCTACGAACGGTACCCGAGGTTCAAGACGAGGTGGGCGAGGGAATACCTCATGCTGGACGCCGACTTCGGCGAAATACAGAGAATAGAGCAGGCTGCAGGGACCTGCATCATGATAAGGAAACGCGTGCTGGAGTATATAGGCGGGCTCTTTGACGCTGAGAGGTTCCCCCTCTACTACAGCGACGTCGATCTGTGCTACCGGCTGCGCGAGAAGGGCTTCGAGGTATACCTGATTCCTGGTGCGACGATAACCCATCTGAAAGGCGCGAGCATAAGGCGAGTCGACTATTACTACAAGACAAGGGAGCTGGCGATCTCCAGCCTGCGCTTCTTCAAGAAGCACAGGAAGTACCTGGACTACGCACTTGCCAAGGTGGCGTACCTGCTCTTGTTTTCCGGGATGGCGCTGTGGGCGTTCCTGTTGTACATGCGAGGCAGCATCACCGAGGATGTGCTCAGGGAAGGGCTGGCGCTGCCTCTGTCCGTGCTGGCCGAGCAGAGAATCAGCCTGTGAGAGAAGGCGCTTGCCGGAGACGCGTTTCGCGGCGGCCCGGGTCTGAGCGGTCTTGACAATCTCCTGCGATGTGCACATAATTGGCGCCGAGATCGAGGAAGCGCTGGGAGCACCTCACTACGAAGCGAGGAAACATGGCCTATTCAGAGAGACTTAGAATGCTATTTCACCGCCCCTCCAAGTCCTTTCAAGCGATAATGGACAGACCTTCGTTTTCCAGGAGTTCTATCCTGATTATCATTGGCAGCGTCATATACTCCACGATTGCGGAGTTCGGCCTATTCAATGATATCAATGCCCATTTCATCGCAGCTTATGCCCTTATGTTCACCATTCTCTGGTTTCTGCCGACGTTTCTATCGATGGTCTTCTTCAGAACCATCCGCAAGAGGTTCAATACTGAATCGTACATGGAAGCCGGTGCTCTGTCACTTTTCTCAGTCGCCACCGTAGTGTTCATATTCTTGGTGGCATTCATGATATACAGCAACTTCTTCGCAGAACCGAGGCGGGCGGTTTACTTCGCTGTGGTGTATGGCAATCAATTGCTCCCATTTATGATTGTTGGAGCAGTTGCAGCAATCATGACGATTCACCGAGCCCTGGCCATCGGAAGACTTATCGTTAACGCGAGAATATACCAGACAGTCATCGTATGGTTGGTTGCAGGGGCAATCACCATGTATGTCGCCTACTTACTTTTCAGGGGATGGCTATGAAACCAATGAGGCTGAGGTCTTATGTGCCGGTCGCAGTATTTGCAGTTGCGCTAGTCATTACGATGTGGTTAACGTACACGCCGTTCCCAAACATCATAAGGCTAACTGATTCTGACTACCCGAATCGACAGGTTCCCAGCATGGTCACTCCCGGGGGAAATCTTGGGGTCCCTATGAATGCTGAAAAGGTTTGGATGGGAGAACAGGAGTTGGAAATCGAGCAGGAAACCATCGGGGTACCTGAGGGTCTTGCCCCAGGATGGTACAATCTCACCCTGCAGCTCGATGGGGCAAACAGTACGAGATATGATTCAGTGTATGTGACGCCAGCCGATTTACAGGATTTCACCTTTGTGCAATTGACAGATATTCATACACCCTTCTATGGTGGACAGGATGTAGAAGAACGAAAACGGGTTGTCGACCTGATCAATGATATGGGCCCGGCCTTTGTTGTGGACACCGGGGATATGACAGACTATGGACTGGAGCGACAATACATCTGGTATGAGTGGATTACCTCGGGGCTCGAAATGCCGGTTTACAGAATACCAGGTAACATGGAAACCTATTCTGATCCAAACCTGGAGAGATACGCAGAACATCTGGGCCCGGGCAACTACTATTTCAACTTCGGTGAAACGCTCTTCGTAGCAGGCGCAGCCCTTCGTTCACCCACGTCGTGGGGAGGATTTGACGATACTCAGATCAAGTGGCTGGATACCACCTTATCCCAAGAGGCAAATCTCAAGTTCCTATTACATCACATACCAATAGTGGCGGACGAGGGACGTGACTATGAGTATGTGCCATGGGGTTGGAAGGGCGGCCATTTCAGTCAGATAGAACAGGGATATGAAGAAATAGTGAATATCGTCACAAGAGAAAAGGTAGTGACCCTCTCAGGACACTGGCATGGCTATTCGCACAAGTCTGAATACAAAGGAGCGGCTTTCTACAACACACCAAGCGTGACAAGAATGACAGGGATCAAAGCAGGACCGAGGTTCAGACTCTTCCGCATACAAGACGGCACAATTACATACGATAACGTAATAGAATACGAGAAACTTGGCATAACACGTGAATACAACACAGACAATACGCAAGTGACAATAAGAATCAGAAATGAAGAGGGTTTCCCAGTGCCACTAAACGTACATGTGAAGCTCTCACCGTCAGGATTGCCATATCAGACAGACCTTGGGGAGATTATGGCATCAACAGTATCAGGAGACATCTGGGTGGAATTCAGCGCGCCCATTGGAGAAAGCGAAATACACGTAATGCCAGCTACGTGAGCGATAGCGATCCTGTCGGCACGATCCGCCTTCCCCAATCCCCCTTCGCCCCCTTCACAAAAGGGGATCATCCAGACCTGACCCGAGTCCTACCTTTGTCCGTGGCCCCCTGAACTGCCGTGTGCCGGAGATACCACTGTTCTCCATCTCGCACCTCGACCTCAGAGCATGAGCTTGACATCACCAAGGGTGTCGTCTAGAGTACCCTTGCCTGCGGGCCCGGGGCGGATCCGGCGTCGTCCCGTACGAGCTGTCACTCAGCTTGGCACAATAGAACGGAGTCCGCGCGCTTTGGCAGCGCACACGGCTGGAAGACCGTCGAGGTCGGGGGAACCGAGCACCCCGGAGCGAAACGAGGGGTCGAACGCCGCCGTCCGGCGAAGGCCGGCCGCTATACTCTGTCCCCGCAGCGAATTCCCTGTCGGTACTTCGAACGCGGCACGATGTGAGCAGGCACACCAAGGGGGTCAACGATGGAAGCAGTCAAGGGTTCCGCAGACCTGGAAATGGAAGTCCTGAAGGAGGGACTGTGCACCAGTTGTGGGGCCTGCGTGTCTATCTGCCCCTATATCAAGGTCGTCAGGGACAGGGTGGCGGTGATCGAGCCCTGTGGGATTGAGGAAGGCAAGTGCTACGAATTCTGTCCCCGTACCACCACCGACATGGATGCGCTCGACCGGATGGTCTTTGGAAAGGAGCGCTCGGATTCGTCCCTCGGCTCGTACATCTCAATTGAGATGGCACAGGCGAAGGACAGCGAAATCCGCCGCCGCGCGCAGTACGGTGGCGTGGTCTCGGCCCTGATGACATACGCTGTCCAGTCGGGTGAGATAGGCACCGCTGTAGTAACGAGGCCTTTTGACAGAGACCTGATGCCTTCGTCGGTAGTAGCGAAAGGAAGAGACGAAGTCCTGGGATGCGCCGGCTCGAACTACGTGCCCTCCGCCACACTGGCGACCCTGAACAGGCTATTGAAGCAGCAGCCGGATTCCATCGGGGTGGTGGGCCTGCCCTGCCAGATTCTGGCCCTGAGAAAGATGCAGGCTTCGAGGCACGACTCCAGCGCCAAGGGTGTGAAGCTCGCCATAGGGCTGTTCTGCACCTGGGCCTTGTCGTACAGGGGGTTCCACGAACTCCTCAAGGGCAGGGTTGACCCTTTGTCCGTCAGGCGCCTTGACATCCCCCCTCCGCCCGCAAACACCCTCGTCCTCGATACAGACGCAGGCAGGGTGGAGATTTCGCTGCAGGAGGTCAGGCCGTTCATCAAGCCGACCTGCAGCATCTGCTTCGATATGACCTCGGAGTTCGCGGATGTCTCAGTGGGCATGGTGGAAGGGGTGGAGGGCTGGAACACACTGATGGCCAGGACTCCGGCGGGGCAAGAACTCGTCGAGAAGGCGAAGAAGCACAGGGTTATTGAGACGAAGCCACTGAGAAAGGCCAGCCTCGAGCATCTGCGGGACGCATCCCGGCTGAAGAAAAAGAGGGCGCTCGCTGAGATCGTGAAGCGCACAGGCGACGAGAAGAACTTGCTGTACCTTCGCCTTAGCGACGCTGACAGGGGCAAATTCCTCTAGGAGTTCACCATGTCGACACTGACGATAGACCAGCCTGGGAAAAGCGTGCTCATGATGGGTAATGAGGCCATCGCCCGGGGAGCCATCGAGGCTGGGGTTGACTTCAGCGCCGCCTATCCGGGAACGCCTTCGTCTGAGATTTTGGAATCTCTGGCCCGTGTGGCCGAGCATTTCGGTCACTACGCTGAATGGTCCACGAACGAGATGGTTGCGCTGGAAGCTGCAGCCGCGGCTTCCCTGGCCGGGCTCAGAGCGATAGTCGCCATGAAACAGAACGGGGTCAACGTGTGCTCTGACTTCCTGATGACTCTCAATCTCAGCGGCACGAAGGGCGGCCTGGTCGTTGTGGCCTGCGACGACCCGTCAGCCATATCGAGCAGCAATGAGCAGGACAGCCGGAGCTTCGCCAGATATGCCGATCTCCCGCTTCTGGAGCCGGCAACCTTTCAGGAGGCCAAGGACATGGCCAAATGGGCGTTCGAGGTATCGGAGAAACTCGGGTTGCCGTGCATGTTGAGGAGCGTCACCAGGCTGTCGCACAGCAGGGGCAACGTCAAGCTAGGTGAACTCCCAAAGATGAGAAGGCTGGCCAAGTTCGAAGGCGTCTACATCGCCGGGGCCTTCGTTTCGATCCAGCACTCGATGCTGCACCAGAAGGTGGCATTGGCCCAAAAGGAGTTCGAGGCCTCGGAGTTCAACCTGTACATCGGCCCAGAAGAGGCGAAGTTCGTCATCGTCACAAGCGGGAGTGGCTGGTTCTATGCACGGGAGGCAGTGGCGACCCTGAGCCTTGCGCGGGAGGTCGGGATTCTCAGAATCGGCACAACATGGCCTCTCCCCGAGAAGTTCATCATTGACCACCTGAGGCATGCCTCGGAGATACTGGTTGTTGAGGAGGTAGACCCGTTCCTGGAGCAGAACCTGAAAGTGCTGCTCGCTGAGCACGTCAGAGAGGTCGGGCCGATCGAGGTCTACGGCGCCAGGTCGGGGCACCTTCCGGCCTTCGGCGAACTGAATGACGACAAGGTGCTCAACGCCCTTGCCAGCATCAAGGGGATGCAGTACCGCTTTCGGGACGACGGGTATGTCCAGAAAGCGAAGGAGCTCGCGATATCGTTTGTGCCGCTGCGGATGCCCACCTTCTGCGCGGGTTGTCCCCATCGGGCCTCCATGTGGGCGATAAAGTCCGCTTTGAAGCTGGACGGGCGGGAAGGATTCGTGA
>CAZBET010000103.1:0-6050 GCA_964490995.1 uncultured Dehalococcoidia bacterium | reverse complement strand
GGGGAGCCAGCGGTGCCCTGTACCCGCAATCCGCTATAGCGGGGTCGAATTCCTGCTCGAGGTCTTTCCATCTTCGGGACTGTCTCCTGTGCATCGGCGGTGAACACTGGGTCCTGCGCAGCAGAACACTATGAACCCCGTCAGGTCCGGAAGGAAGCAGCGGTAAATAGCAGTCTCTGGGTGCCGCAGGTACACCTGGTGGGAGCTGGTCGCAGGGATAAGCCGGTGGGGGAAGGTCGACAGCGGGTGCACGGCCTTTGGTTTGTGTGGCGTCTGCGGGCCAGCATAGAGGCAGGCGCACCGCAGCGTTCATCGCAGCAGCGAATTCAGATTTGAGGAGGTTTGCCCAATGGAGCTAGGACTGGCTGGCAAGACGGTGATTGTCACCGGCGGAGCCTCGAACATCGGTCGCGGCATAACCCTCGCGTTCGCCAAGGAGAAGTCCAACATAGTCATTGCCGACATCGATGAAGAGCAGGGCAACAAGGTGGCCAAGGAGGCCAAGGGCCTCGGCGGCAACGCCATCGCCATCAGGACCGACGTGACGGACTACGATTCCGTCGAAGCAATGGTCAAGAAGGCCATTGAGAGATTCGGCAAGATAGACGTTCTGGTCAACAACGCGGGTTTCGTGTCCAACAAGCTGTTTTTGAAGAAGCCGCGTGAAGAATACATGAGGGAGATCACAATCAACTACCTGGGTGTCGTCAACTGCACCCGGGCAGTGCTGGACAACTTCGTGGAGCGGAAGGCCGGCAAGATTGTCAACATCGCCTCCGATTCCGGACGCATGGGCGAGCCGAGAGAAGCAGTCTACTCCGGCACCAAGGGCGCCGTCATCGCCTTCGGCAAGGCGATAGCGCGCGAGATGGGGCGCTACAACATCAATGTCAACACCGTCTGCCCGGGGGCGACAATACCTGAGAAGCCCGGCACGGCAGGCAAGGAAAGCATGTGGGCTGGCGATGTCACGGTGGAGATGATCCCGCCTGAGACGAAGCAGAAGATACTCAGTCAGTACCCGCTCGGCCGGATGGGCAAGCCGGAAGACACAGCCAATGCTACCGTTTTCCTGGCATCGGAGGCGGCCAATTTCATCACCGGCCAGACGCTGAGCGTCAGTGGCGGCTTCAGCATGATATAGCAGGCACTGTCTCACTTCGCTGCACGCAGGCCAGAGTCCTGAACACAAGGAGATAGTCGAGAGTGGAAGATATCAGACCCATAGACATCATGAACTACCCGTTCTGGAACCCATACGCCTGGGACGGCAGGGAGTTCCAGATTCTGGCAGCCACGATGATGAGGTCGCATACCGGTCCGGGCTCCGAGTTCCCCAGGAACATCCTCACCGAAACGATGAGGAAGGCGGCCCCGCGCCTGCCGGTGCCCATCCCTACCACCAATGAGTTCGTGGCTATGATGGATGCGGAGGGCTACGACAAGATATTCATCCCCGCCATACGAATGTGGTCCCACTGGGAGAACAAGTTCATCTGGAACTACACAATCGATGAAGTCCATGAGCACATCAAGGACTACCCTGACCGGTTGATTCCGGTCGTCGGGTACAACCCCTATCGCATCGAGGAGAGTCTCGAGGAGATGGAGAGGGGAGTCAAGGAATACGGCGCCAAGTACTGCTATTTCCACTCCCTTACCTTCGGCTTGCATCTCAACGACCGCAGGCTCTACCCCTGCTATGCGAAGTGCAGCGAGCTCGGGATACCGGTGGGGATGCAGACAGGGCACGCGGCGGAGCTCTTCCCCACCTCGCCCGGGCGGCCCATCTTCCTTGATGAGGTGGCTCTCGATTTCCCCGGGCTCACCATCGTTGGCTCACACACCGGCTGGCCGTGGGGTAACGAGCTCGTTGCGATGGCCTGGAAGCACCCCAACGTCTACTGCGACTGCTCGGCCTGGATGCCCAAGCTTCTTCCCAAGATGCATCCCGAGCTGTTCATGTTCATGTCGTTCTGGGCAGGTCAGGAGAAGACACTCTTTGGCACCAACAACATGGGGCTCAAACCCTTCAAGCAGCAGTTCCTCGAATTGGACCTGAGCGACGAGGCCAAGAGGATGATTATGCGCGAGAACGCGATCAAGGTCTTCAAACTGCCTGCGGGTCAGAAGAAGGCGAAAAAGACTAAGCGATAGGCCGGCCCAACTGAGAACATCCCCCGGGCGTTCGGGAGAAGGGCCGTCCGCTTCGACCAGCGCGAACCCCTTTGGGACATAGAAGCTACTTGGGAACAGTCGACTGCATGCCAGGGACCGGCTGTTCCCAAGGCTTTCTTCGGGGGCTGTCAGTTGTGGAAAGCAAAGTGGGGGGACGAGGCTCTACACCAAGGGCAAAGCCTTCCAGGCGCGCCAGCCCATCTGGCACCGAAGCTAGACAGCTTCTCCGCCATCTGAATGCCAAACCCCTCAAGGGCCTCGGCCAGCACTTCCTCATCGACTACAGTGTCCTGGAGAGGATCGTCTCGGCCGCAGACCTCGGGCCTGGCGACACGGTGGTCGAGGTGGGGCCAGGACTGGGGATACTGACGGAGGAACTGGTCAAGAGGGCTGCTCGCGTTATCGCCATCGAGATCGATCGCAAGCTGTCTTCAGCCATTGAGAAGAGGCTGTCGAACTCCCACAACCTGACTGTGTTGAATGCCGATGTCCTGAGAGTGTCGCCGCAAGACTTGGTCACGAAGCACATCCCAGGCGCGGCTTCTGCACCTGCCTACAAGGTTGTGGCAAACCTGCCCTACTACATAGCAGCACCGATTCTCCGGCACTTCCTTGAGGCATCGCTCAAGCCGTCCCTCATGCTCGTCATGGTGCAGAAGGAGGTGGCGCAGAGCATTGCTGCGGGGCCCGGCGGAATGAGCATTCTGGCTGTCAGCGTCCAGGTCTACGCCAGACCCACCATAGTCAGCTACGTCCCTTCCACCAGCTTCCACCCCCAGCCCAAAGTGGATTCGGCGATACTTCGCCTGGACGTCAACTCCGAGCCCGCCGTGAAGACGGCAGACATCGCATCATTCTTCCAAGTGGTTAGGGCCGGGTTCAGCGCACCACGAAAGCACCTGAGGAATTCCCTGGGCCTGGGATTGGCACTGCCGCCGCCGGAGGTCGCGGCGCTGCTCCAGCGCGCGGACATATCGCCTCAACGACGTCCGGAGACTCTCTCAGTGGACGAGTGGGCGAGGCTGCACAGCGTCTTCAAGGAAGAGGACAAGGCATGAACCTGAGCCTGACCCTCACCGCACATGCCAAGGTCAATCTCACGCTCGAGGTTCTGTCCAAGAGGCCTGACGGCTACCACGAGGTCGCCAGCGTCCTTCAGACCATCAGCCTGGCGGACACACTCGACTTTGAGCTCAGCGAGGAACTCGAGCTTCGCTCGAGCGTTTCGAGCCTTGAATCCGCAGACAACCTCGTGTTGAAGGCAGCCCGACTGCTTCAAGAGGCGTCAGGCTGTCACGGAGGGGCCTCAATCACTCTCACGAAGAGGATACCCATTGCTGCTGGCCTGGGGTCGGGCGCTACGGACGCCGCAGCCACCCTCGTGGGCCTGAGCCGGCTCTGGGGGCTGGATATCCCGCCGCAGGATCTTCTTGAACAGGCAGCGAAGCTCGGCTCGGACGTCGCGTTCTTCCTCCACGGGGGCACGGCTTTGGCGACGGGACGCGGCGAGAAGGTGACCCCACTGCCGAGAGCGCCATGCTCTTGGTTGGTGTTGCTCAGCCCGCCGACTGAATCCATTCCCAACAAGACGGCCAAGCTATACTCCCAGCTAGAGCCATCGCATTTCACTTCGGGACAGTACACCGAACGGCTGGTCGACAGGCTGCGCGCGACCGGCGACTTGCCGGTGCCCATGCTATTCAACACCTTTGAGCAGGTGGCTTTCACATTCTTCGCGGGGCTTTCCGATTATCGCACCCGCCTCATGCAAGCGGGGGCGAGGCGTGTGCATCTGGCGGGATCAGGCCCTTCACTGTTTGTCCTGGTACAGAACGAGATCGAAGGGAAGGCCATCGTCAACACGCTGGGTGCCCGTGGGATAGCGGCCTTTCTCGCTTGCACAGTGGACGCGCCGCTACTGCCGCCACTTGGAGATAGACCATGCTGATGGACACGCTTGCCGGCATGGTGGCGGGACTGGTCATGGCGACAGTCTTCCTTGGGGCTGGCATATTGTTCCTCTTCACCCACCGCGACCTGTACGATCGCCTGGCTGCCAGATTGCCCCGAGGGTTGTCGCCGACGGGGGTGTTGCTCGCGCTCTTCGTGGGCGTGCCCCCCCTGTGGGGACTCATCGGCGCTGTCGCCGGCCTGCTGTACCATCTGGCCGATTCATCCCACCCGGGAGGGGCACTGGGCAGCCCCAATCTCGTCTTCACCATGGCGATACTGTGTCTGGCCGCGCTTGCAGCCCTCGTGCTGCTCGTGATTCGAAGGGGGTTCGCGCGCCTCGGTTTAGCCGCTGCCATCGCCTTCGCGGCCATCTTCGGCTGGGTCCTGCCCCTGCTGGCAAGTTGGCGCTAGAAGCCACCATGCAGTTGACCACCACTATGCGTAGCGATAGAATACGCTCATAGCTGCGCTCCCAACCTGCAGCCTGGAACTGCTGTGCCGACCTCAGATGAACCAGACCTATGTCGCCCTGGACATTGAGACTACAGGGCTCGATGCGGAAACCGAAGAGATCATCGAGATAGGTGCTGTCAAGTACCATGACAGCGACGTCATCGACACATTCCAGACGCTGGTCAATCCGCGGCGCGCCGTGTCCTACCGCATCCGCCTCATGTGCGGCATCGAGCAGAGCGAGCTGAACGTTGCCCCCCCTTTCCCGGAGGTCGCTGATAGACTCCGTTCTTTCATCCGGGGATGTGTTGTCGTGGGGCACGGCGTCTCCTTCGACCTCGGCTTCCTATCGCGCAAGGGCATCGTGCCACCCGGCCCTGTGTACGATACCTGCGAACTCGCGACAATTCTCCTTTTTCAGCAGCCAGACTACAGCCTCGCGTCCCTGGCGAAAGGGCTCGGCCTGTCGAGCCCGCGCCATCGCGCCCTGCCTGACGCTCTCGCCACAAAGGAGCTGTTCCTCGCTCTTGTCGATCGCGCGCTCCAACTCGATATCGCTACACTCAGCGAGCTCGTGCGCCTCGCTGAGAACGCGGACTGGCAAGCTGTCCACTTCTTTCGCATGGTTCTGGGTCAGAAGGCCAAGACGGCCTTCTCGACCGGCCGGGAGACGATTCCCAAACCCCCTCGAGACGGCACGGCTCTGTGGCCGCTCGGAGACGAACCACCGCTTACCCCTCGCCCTGATAGGACTGCCGTGGACATCGGCAAGCTCACCCATATCCTGGAGCGTGACGGGATACTGGCACAGGCCCTGCATGGCTATGAGCATCGCCCGGGGCAGATTCGCATGATGCAGGCGGTTGCCCAGGCGCTCAACAACAGCGAGCATCTCATCGTTGAAGCAGGCACAGGCACAGGCAAGTCCATCGCCTATCTTCTGCCTTCCATCTTCTTCGCCTTGGAGAATTGCGCACCCGTGGTGATTTCGACCAACACCATCAACCTCCAGGAGCAGCTCGTAGGCAAAGACATACCTGACCTGCTGCGGGCGCTGGGCAGATGGCGCGAGCCGCCTGTGGAGAACCTGAGGGTCGTTCAGTTGAAGGGGCGGAGCAACTACCTCTGCCTCAAGAAGTACGAAGCCCTGAGGGCCAACGAAGGCCTGTCCGTCGACGAGGCCAGGCTCCTCGCGCGCATCACGGTCTGGCTCTTGTCAACGCACACGGGAGACCGTGCCGAGCTTAATCTGAGCAGCAACGAGTCGCCCATGTGGAACAGGCTGTGCGCCCAATCGATCGACCGCACGGAGAGGCAGTGTCCACACTACCAGCGTGCCACCTGCTTCCTCTACCGAGCGCGCCGCGCCGCCGAAAAAGCTCATGTCGTCGTGGTGAACCACGCCCTGCTTCTCTCCGACCTGGCTGCCGAGGCCAAGATACTGCCCCCGCATCGGCACCTGATCA
>CAZBET010000102.1:0-6085 GCA_964490995.1 uncultured Dehalococcoidia bacterium | reverse complement strand
GCGTCTGTTTTACACACAGAAGGTCGGAGGTTCGAGACCTCCATCGCCCACCAGTACCCCCAAGACTTGCCCACGGAAAGCGCGTCCCAGGCAGCACCGAAAGCTGGCCCACCCTCGCGTTGGAATCAGCCGCCGGAGACCGCAAGACGAGAGGCCAGTGCCGCCAGCAGGGGGCTGAATGTCAAGAAGAAGAGCAGGTGCAGCAGGAAGTACCCGACAACGCACACTGGAATCAGCCAACCGTACCGAACAGAGCGCTCTCTTGACGGACTCCGCCAAAGCCTGCTCGCCGCCAAGCCGATCGGCAAGCATATCGCGCCGACCGTGGGGTAGAAGTAAAACACATATGTCACCCTGCCGGCGGCGGCGAGCAATACCCAGGGTAGATACGTGGCAGCGAACCATGCCAGCGCGAAGACTGAGCATTCCGATCGGCTCTTGACGGCCTCGTATAGCATGTAGGCCACTGACGGCATGATCAGAATCCACACTGTGAAGCTGATGGTCGCCTGGTAATCGGGGAACTCGCCGTAGTAGTAGCCCGCGCTGGGTGACAGTATCCATTCCCACGGATAGGACACGAAACTGCGGAACTCGGCGGGAAGCTCGGCCCACGTCAACTGCTGATGCCTGAACAGCATGTCCCATACGTGCGCAAAGGGGTTGAGCCATTCCCTCGCGGCGGCGAAGTCCAGCAACGGCATCAGGGCCAACAAAGCCACCACCGCAGACGCAAGGAGGACTCCCATGCTGCGCGATGGAACCCTCCTTTTCGTCAAGGCCCAGTGTATCAGGATGACCAGCGCGCCAAACAGGCCGGTCATCTTGCACAGTCCGCTCAGCGCAAGGGACACGCCTGAAAAGACATGCCTGCCCCGCAGGTAAAGGAGGAAAGACAACAGCATGAATGTCAGGGAGAAGACGTCGAGCATCGCCAGCCCTGAGAAAACGAAGGTCAAGGTTTCGAAAACCAGAAGGGCGGTCGCCAGAAGAGCAGCCAGCCTGCCAGCCAGCCTGCGACAGATGAAATAGAATATGACAACAGAGGCAACACCGAAGACTACTGATGGGATCCGCCAGCCCCACGGATTGTCTCCGAATACGGTTATCCCCAGAGCTATGAAGAGCTTGGCCAACGGTGGATGCTCGGGGTGCGTCACCTGCCCATCGTGTATTATCGACAGCGCTTCGGGCACGTAGTGGCCCTCGTCGAAAATCGGCATGGTCCCGTACGGAACTACGCAGAGGTGCAGCACAAGCGCCACGAGGGCCAGAAGAAGGACAAGCTGATTATCCCTCACGCTCAACCAGCCACGTACACTCGTCAGCCGACACCCCCGCGCGACCTGCTGTCCGGCTTGGGCAGGTTCCGGGCGCTCCCTTCGGTCGGCTTTCACCACATCCACGTGGCGAGCAGGGTCGCCGCCACTCTGAGCGTCCAGTGGTTTCACCGCATCGTGCTCAGGCATTGATGGCAGTCCTCCAACACAGGGCGACACCGAAGTACTGCGGAAAGGATCGAAACGTTCCCGGCTGCCTCGGCCACCCGGGCAGGATGACGCCGGCAGCTACTGCAAGACACCCAGGACACTCGACAGTCTCCAAATCCTCCCCCGGGGTTTGCTGGATTCCCGCTGGCTTCTCGACTTCTTTGCCAGAATCCCGAAGTCTCCTTACCCTCGCTCCGCATCACGCATCATAGAATGTCTGTAACCCGCTGGCAAATGTTGACAAAGCGGTCGCCAACGGCCTAGAATCTTCGCAGTACTTTCGTTTGGGAGACTTGAACCAACGTACGGGTGGGCGGTGCGTGGGGCAATCCTTCCCGTAGTGAGTTGGAGCGACGCAGCCGTTCAGTGGGTCGCTTTGACCGACGGGGTGATGCTCCGGCAATCGAAGTATCGCTTTCTTCGAGCCGCTGAGAGATTGCCGATTCCGATGACCAGCAGAAGTGGAGGTGGTAGACAGGCTAACGGAGAACCATCGCTAGCGTGAACATCTCCATTGTTGGCAGCGGATACGTCATCACCTTCATCTGCGTCGGCACTTCCCCGGCACCTGACAGGAGCTGTGACCTCACCTGTATGGAAGACCCGGTGCGAGAGGTTGGAAGAGCCCTGGCACACCGGTAGCTTGGAAGGAGACCCCTGAGTGGAGACAATACTCGTCACCGGCGGCGCCGGGTTCATCGGCAGCCATTTGGTCGAGAGATTGCTGGCACGAGGCAACCGCGTCATCTGCATTGACAACTTCGACCTGTTCTATGCGCCGGAAGTAAAAAGAAACAATATCCAGCCTTTTCTAGCTAACGAGCGTTTCGAGCTCGTCCAGTGTGACATAAGAAACGAAGGACACCTGGCTAAGGTTCTTGCCACCCACAAGATACATAGCGTTGTTCATCTTGCAGCAAGGGCCGGGGTCAGGCTTTCCATCAGCAATCCGACGCTCTATCAGCACGTCAACGTCGGGGGTACGGTCAGCCTCTTGGATCTCTGCAAGGACCGCGGTATCAGCAACTTCATCTTCGGCTCCTCATCATCTGTGTATGGTGCCTGCGCCAAGATCCCGTTCAGAGAGAACGAAGACTCTCTCCGACCGGTTTCCCCGTGCGGTGCCTCGAAGCAGGCTGGTGAGCTCTTCTGTTACACCTATCACCACCTGTATCACATCCCCGTTACGTGTTTGAGATTCTTCACCGTATACGGCCCCAGGCAGAGGCCTGACATGGCCATCCACAAGTTCACCCGGCTTGTTGACAGTGGTGAGCCGATTCCACTCTACGGTGATGGTTCATCGGGCAGAGACTACACCTACATAAGCGACGTGGTTGATGGCATAATCTCCGCCCTGAATAGGAAGTTCGACTTCGAGATCTTCAACTTGGGGAACTCCGAAACGACCAGGTTGAGCCGTCTTGTAGCCATGATAGAGGAGAATCTGGGCAAGAAGGCCAATATCGAGCGCCTGCCAGCGCAGGCGGGCGACGTGCCGACGACGTGCGCTGATGTCTCCAAAGCGCAGAGACTGCTGGATTACCGACCGAAGGTCGGAATCCAGGAAGGAATCCAGGAGTTCATCCGTTGGTACAAGACCCCGGGGAATTCGCGTGGACCTCTCGATTGTTATCCCCGCATACAATGAAGAAGACAACATATTGTCGTTGGAGAAGCTAAGACACGGTTCTGACGTCGTGTGTGGCTGGCGTTGCCGCAGAGAGGGCTCGACCGTCACGATGTCAGTCTGAGCCCTCACCGGATTCAACTCACATAACGAAACATCAGGCGAGAAAGCTCTTTGCCTTGCACTGAGAACCGCTCATGCTGCAGGGTTGGGTGTGCTGCACCACCGTCTCGCCAGCATGCAGTTCAGTATTCATCCTCAGCAGGAACCTGCTACGTTAGTGAGCCTCAGCCCCAGCCACTTTGCACCGCTGGCGGCAGCGTCCTCCTCCACTCGCAGAGAAGTTCCTTCTTCAACTGCCGCGACCAGGCAGCACGTAGAGTGTTCTTGACGCTGCGCATGGCACGTAGTATGGTACTGCTGTAGGTCAAGAAGCTTGAGATGGGTTTCCTCACGCAGTATTCAGTCGTCCTGGCGCTCATAGCCCTGGTAGTTGTTGTCATTGTCCTGCTCTCGGCGCCGGCGGCGGTCTTCTCACCCGGGGTCGCCTATCTGAGCACCGGGCTCCAAAGCTCCTCAAGTGACGCAGTCCTCGTGAGGACCCAGATGGATTTCGCCAGCGCGGACGACATTGCCAAGTTGCCCCACGTAATCGGGCAGTGGGAAGGCTATGACTACAGCACAGCGGGCACTGCCAGATGGCTGGGCGCAGATGCGCTCTTGCTTCGGGGATATGACTATCCCGGTCTCTACCAACCGGTGTTCTTCACCATCGTGCAGGCCAAGACTGAGTCCAGCTTCCACCCACCGCCCGTATGCTACACGGGTCAGGGGTACAAGGTCCAGGAAGTGGGCAGGGAAGAGGTGGCAGTGACGGACACGACATGGACCGAAACTCCTTCCAGGTTGGCCATACCGCTCAACAAGATGGTGGTCTTCAAGGAATCCGGGAGGCGCATCACCGAGAGACGTGTTGTCCTCTACTACTACGTGAAGAGCAACCCATTCATTTCAGACGCTATTACCATGATACAGGTGGAAGCGCTTGTGCCAACCGAGGGCCCCTACGATGGCATGCTCGAAGTTCAGAAGGACTTCGTCTCTGAGACTATTCCCCACATGTTCGCGCCTACCGCAGACCGTGAATGGAAGCCACTCGCGCTCCGGCTCGCTGAATCAGGTGTGGGCGGCTACTTCGCCATCGCGTTCATGCTGTTTGTGCCAGTGGCAATCGCCATCTACCCCAGGGCGAAGCGTCGGCGGGGCTCTGTCGAGGAACCCCCAGATGAAGCTTAGACAGATCCTTATCCCACTGGTGGTTGCTGCACTTCTAGGTCTCTTCTACTGGCCCACATTCCGCTGGCTTTTTCAGTCTTGGCTCTCAAATCCTTACTACACCCACGGTTTCCTGGTGCCACTGGTGTCGGCCGTTCTGGTCTGGACAAAGCGCGACGACTTGAAGAGGGGGCAAGCATCCGCCGCCGGGGTCATGGTTCTATCGCTAGGTGCATTCGTCTACGTCCTCGGTAGCGTGTGGGCCACGCGGTATGTTACAGCCCTCTCTCTGCCTGTCGTGCTTGGCGCCCTCTGCGTCTCCTTGTTCGGCACCAAGGCGACGCGCGCACTGCTTTTCCCATTATGCTTCCTGGTTTTCGCGATCCCACTGCCATGCGCGGACGACATGGCCGTCGCCCTGCAGTCAGTCTCTGTTCGCTCCGCGACCTGGCTTCTGGATGCAGTTGGACTGACCATTACTGCCTTCGGCCCTGAGATCCACCTCAGGGCCGCCACCTTCACCATTGGTCTTCCCTGCAGCGGCATGAACACCCTGATCGCGCTGCTGGCACTGGTCGCGGTTTACGCCTACCTGCTCAAAGGTTCCCTCTCTAGGAGGGCCGTCCTCCTTGTCAGCGCTTTCCCTATCGCTATCCTGGCCAATGTCTTAAGGATTGCCTGCATAATCCTGATGGCCGACGGTTGGGGACCCGACCTCGCCCTAGGCCTATTTCACGGCATCTTCAGCGCAGCCTTCTTCATACTAGCGTTCCTGTGCGTGGCCCTAGTAGGCAGGGTTCTGGGATGCAGACTGGGCCCTGCCACCTCGAGGAGCCGGCAGTGGAATTGATCCTCATCGTGGTTGTCACCAGCATTCTGACATTGCTGGTCGAACTCACCACAGGGGTGCCGAGGATCGTTTTGGGTGCTGTGTTCCTGCTGCTGTTCCCTGGCTATGCTCTTGTGGCCGCCGTGTTCCCGCGAAAAGGTACGCTGCGAGCTGTAGAGCGAATCGTGCTCAGTGTCGTGCTGAGTATCGCCATCACGCCGCTAGCCGGGCTCATTCTCAACTACACGCCCTGGGGAATCCGGCTGGAATCCATCTTTGTCACGGTTGCCTCCTTGGTCCTCATTGCCTCAGCGGTTGCCGTGTTGAGGCGAGGGAATCTGCCTGCCAGCGAGAGATTCGAGCCGAGCATCCATCTGAGGGTGCCCCGCTTGGATGGCATGACCGGACGTAACAAGATCCTCTACTCGCTCCTGATGGTCTCGGTACTGGCAGGGGTGGGGACGCTGACCTACGTCCTGGCTGCGCCCAAAGCACACGAGCCGTTCACCGATTTCTATGTGCTCGGCTCGGGGGGAATGGCGAGGGATTATCCGCATGACCTTGCGTTGGGTGAGCAAGCGGAGGTCATTCTCGGCATCGAGAACAATCAGCGGCGCTATGCCGAGTACAGAATAGAGGTGGTGCTCAGTGGAGAGAAGGAGCAGGAAATAGGTCCCATTGGCTTGGCCAGCGGGGAAGCGTGGCAGGGCAGGGTCGCTATAGCTCCCACCAAGGTCGGCGAAGACCAGAAGGTCGAGTTCCTACTCTACGAAGGTGATGGGATTCAGCCCTATTCGACCCTCCACCTCTGGCTCGATGTGAGAGAGAAGGAATGAGAACAGGTTTCGTCTGCTTGGTTTG
>CAZBET010000101.1:0-6155 GCA_964490995.1 uncultured Dehalococcoidia bacterium | reverse complement strand
GCGTCCTACCTGGTGCGCAGGAGACTCTAGGTCGTATCCGGCTCAGAACGAAGACCGCAGTTCAAGGGGAAGCTCGCTTGCGCCGCAAGCGAGCTTCCCCTTCTTATGTCCGAGCCAATTGAGGCTACAGACAAATGATGCTACAATTGCATTGGGCCAACGCTCGCAGCCTCACGTCTGGCTCATCAGCGTCATCAGAGTAGTCGCAGGTATGGAAGACAAACCGAGGAAACTGAACATCGAGGTCACAACACGATGCAACCTTAACTGCATCATGTGTCTCAGCAGGGTCTGGAAGGAAGGCTCCGGGGACATGAGCATGGAGACCTTCAAGGCTCTGCTACCTGCCCTCCCCGAGCTTGAGGCGGTCAATATCATCGGCATCGGGGAGCCTCTGCTCAACCCCAATATCCTGGAGATGATCCGGCTTGGCAAAGCAAGCCTGCCCCCAAACGGGACCTTCAGCCTCACCACCAACGCCACACTCATCGACGATGAAATGGCCGGGCAGTTGGTGGCTTCGGGAATCGACGCAATAGTCGTCTCTGTTGACGGCGCGACACCGGAGACCTTCAGCGCGATCCGGAAGGACGCCGCTCTGGACCAGGTGCTGAGGAACGTCGACAGGCTGAATGAGGCCAGGCAGCAGCAAGGCAAACATCTTCCCAGGATGGGCTTCGAGTTCGTCGCAATGAAAAGGAACGTGGCCGAACTGCCTCAGGTCGTCGACCTGGCGGCTCGCTATGGCGTGAGCTTCATTATCGTAAGCAACCTGCTGCCGCACACTCCCGAGATGAACGAGCAGGTGCTCTACGAGTTTAACTCGGACCAAGCCATCGAGCTGTTCGACGGCGCTAAAGAGGAAGCCAGGCGGCGAAATCTGGACCTGACGTTCGATAGCCTCGACGTCGAGAACTACGCCAACGCCCTGTTCGGCGTCCCTCCTTTGAAGGACAAGCTCCGCTCTCGCAAGCCCGTCCTGGAGAAAGTCCGCGGCTACGACGAGAGCATGGGGAAGAAGTTCCAACTGCTGGATGAGGTGGTTGCCAAAGCCCGGGAACTGAATGTGGTCATGAACTTCAAGAACCTGATGCAGCGGGACGGCAGCAACCTCAACAACGTGCCCAAGATTTTCGCCGAGGCGAGTGCCCGCGCCCGGAAGCACAAGATAGACCTGGACCTCCCGCCCCTGATACCCAGGGCCAGGCGCGAATGCGCTTTCATCAAAGACCGGATTGCCTTCGTTAGCTGGGACGGCTTCGTGAGGCCCTGCAACAATCTATACCACTCCTACATGTGCTACGTGAACAACAGGGCCAAGAGCATCACAGCCGTCAGTTTCGGCAATGTGCTGAAGCAGGACTTCAGAGAGATATGGAATTCGAGGGAGTACCGAGCCTTCCGGAAAGCGGTTGAGCGGTTCGACTTCGCCCCCTGCGGAGATTGCCCTCACGCGGAAGGCTGCTTTGCGCTGCTTGCCCCGGTGTTCCGCAAGGACTGCTACGAATACGCTCAGCCCTGCGGGGATTGCCCCTGGGCCAGAGGCATCCTCAAGTGCATGTAGTCCGCTGTCTTCCCCGACCAGACCAGCCGGAACTACACACTATCACCTGCCGCGCTTCGTCCCCGAGGGATACGCGACATCGGCGCGATCGCCCCTGACCTCTCTAAGTACAAACGCCGTATGGTCTATGTCAGGGGCTATCTCAAACTTGTATTCCACCAGCTTCCAGACAGCACGTTTGTTGCAGCGAGGGCATGGGGGCAACAACTGTCCTCTGAATCTGTACAGCTTGCGGTCCTTGGCAGTGGGTTTGCAGGTTGACGAGGCGACATGCTGCACAAACTCGTAATCGCCATCGATGGGCGCCCGGATCGCGGTCCTGACCTCTGTGCCGATCGGGACATCTATCATCTTGCGCTGCTGCATTCAAGCCCCCTTCTTAGCTTTCACTGGATTCTGACGGTATTCTACCATATTGGCGTCAGTTCGTCCAGAAGCGGTCCCCTGTCGTACAAGACTTGACATAGCCAACGATATGTGGTATAAGAGAACTGAGCCTCGGGTGGGTGAACCAGCAAGAACAGGCGACTCCGCAAGGAAGGGAACGAGTAGGAAACCAAAGGGACCGGGGGGGCGGAGGAGACCTAGGGAAGCTGGGGAGGTTACCCGAGGTGATTTTTTTGCCCCTGTTCCCCCCGCCTGCGATCGGGGGCTCTCGTCTCTAGAAGGCCGACGAAAGGAAGGTTCCGATACCCTTCCTGGTAGTCCAGGCCGTACCCCACCAGAAACTCGTCGGGAGCCTCGAAGCCCACGTAGTCCAGGTGCACGTCTGTTAGCCGCCGCACGCGTTTGTCCAGCAGCGTGCAGACCCGGAGGCTCGCCGGATTTCGCGCCCTCAGGTGGCTCAGCACGAAGCTCAGCGTCATGCCGGTGTCCACGATATCCTCCACCAGCAATATGTCCCGCCCCTCCAGATTCATGTCGACGTCCTTAGTGATGCGTACCGCCCCTCCTGCCCCGCCGCTATAGTATGAGATCGCCATGAAATCCACATCTACCGGCACTGTCAGGTATCGCATCAGGTCAGCCATGAAACAGAACACCCCCCTCAGCACCCCCACCAGCACCGGATGTCGTCCCTCGTAGTCCCGCGATATGTCTTTGGCAAGCTGGCTCACCCGTTTCTGGATCTGAGGAGCGCTGAACACCACCCGACCGGCACCCTTCGTTTTTGCCCCTGCCAGCGGCCCATGCCCGTACTTCGCCAGCAGACGATCATAACCCCGGCGAGCAAGAAGCATGATGTTGGTCCCAGGGTACAGTTCGCGCAGGCGCCGCACCTTGCGGTTCTTCTCCGTCGCCAGCCCGGACTTCAAGGTGGTCATCTCCACGTACAGGTCGAGCACGGGAAGGTAGAAGTCCGGCGTAAACATCTCTGAAGACTTGCCGTCCCACTGCAACTCGAACGTCCGTGGCTCGTAGAGCCAGTCAATCTGGTAGAAATCGAGGAGACGCGCAAACTCTTCCTCGCTGGGGTGGGCGAACGCAGCCGGCTTCACCTGCGATGTCAAAGCAGGTGGGCGAGACGGAGTCTCAGCATCCGCCTCAACCCGCTGTCTCTGGGTGCCGTTGAAGCGGCTTGACTCCAGCACGACCCCGGCCAGATTGGCCGCGCTGACGAAGAACTGCTCTTCCTCGGCAGTGAACTCCCGACTGGTGCGGCTGTAGGCACGCATAACGCCGACGGTCTCCTGCTTGACTGTGACAGGGACGCTCAGGATGGAGACAATCTGTTCCTGGGCAGCCAGCTCTCTGAATTGCATGCGGGGATCGGTGGCGGCATCGAGTATCCTGACAGCCTTCTCACCGGCGACCTCGGCGAAGCCTTTTTCGGCTTCGAGGAAGCCCTTTCTCAGGTAGCGCTCGCTGAGCCCTTGTGAGGCGGCGTGAAAAAGCCTTCGCTTCTGCGCATCCAGGAGGAGCAAGGAGCAGCCGCGCACCCCGAGAGCGCGGGCGGCCGCTTTGACCAGTATCCGTAGCTTCTCGCTGGCAGTGGCGTCGGAGTTCATGGCCGCCGCCACGTCGCCCAGCGCCTTGTTGAAAGCCAGCGTCTGCTTGCCCATCACCACACCCCGTGCTATGCTCAATTCAGGGCATTGCCGCCCTTCTCCTGGAAAGAAAGGCCAATCAGATTATAGGCGGGCGCAATACCTGAGGCAAACGCCCGGCATCGCGGCGCGGCAAGGGTCGCAGGCAATGCTCACGATAGCGGATTGACACGGGAGTACACCTATACTATCATTACATCCCAACCGGAAGGGCCGCCAGCCGGCGCTTTGAGAGGGCACAGTGCACAGAATAGTGGCAATGATTGTCGACACCAACCCCTTCTCCAGATCAGGGCTGAAGAAGGCTCTCTCTGAGCAGGACAGCATCGGGATACTGGACATCGTGGAGTTGGACCCAAGACAGCGTGGCGGGGAACTCATGACCGTCCTCGCCGAAACTTCGCCCGACGTTGTGCTGCTGGACATCGACTTCCCTTCCCTCGCGGGACTTGACCTGGCGAGGGGAATCGCCCGCCATTTCCGAGGCACCAGGGTGGTGGTGCTGAGCAGCAACCCTCACGAGAATGACGAGGAGCTTTTCGAAGTCATCAAGACCGGTGCCGCGGCGTATCTGAGAACCAGAGAGTGCGGCGCGGCAGAGCTCGTCGAGACCATAAAGCGCGCCTACAATGGTGAGTACCCCATAAACGACAGCGCAAGCGACAGGCCCGAGGTGGCCCGCCGCGTATTGAGGCAATTCCAGGACATGGCGTCGATGGGCAAACCTCTGGAGGACGTGACCGACCCTCTGACCCCGAAGGAGGTGCAGGTCCTGACCTTGATAGCGGAGGGGAACTAGAACAAGCGCATCGCCGACATCCTCGGCATAAGCGAGCAGACGATCAAGAATCAGGTAAGTGCTATACTGCGCAAGATCAACGCCAACGACAGAGCCCACGCGGTGTTCATCGCACTGCGCGACGGCCTTATCACCTTCCCCCGAAGTTCCGACGCGCGCCAGGCTGCAAAGTCTTCCGAAGGCGCCCCCCCATAGGGGCGACCGATGCGGTCGCCCACAGAGAGAACCGAACGGGTCAGTGGTAGCCTCAGGGGCTTCGGCCAAGATGCAGGGGCGCGGTCACCGCGCCCAGGCCCATGTTCCGCGCCTGTAGGGCGACCGACCCGGTCGGCCCTGTTTGTGAAATCGGTAGCGGGGTGCGTGCCACCCTTCTGCCGCCTACATCACCTCTCGATAGACCTCGACGGTCTTCCTGGCGGCAGCCTCCCAGCTAAACGACTCGACAATCCTCTTTCTCGCCGCCTCTCCCATCCTCTCTCTCAGTGGCTTGTCCGCCAGAAGGCGCTTTATCGCAGCCGCCAGCGCAGCCGGGTCGGCCGGAGGCACCAGCACACCCGCCCCGTCATCTCCAACCACTTCGGGCAGCGCGCCTGCCCTGCTCGCAATGACCGGCGTGCCGCAGGCCATGGCCTCGGCCGCGGGCAGCCCGAAGCCCTCATAAACGGATGCGGTGACCGCAATCTCGGCTGACGAGTAGAGCCTTACCAGTTCTTCCGCACCCACCTGCCCCGTGAAGGTGACGCGGTCATCGATCCCCAGTTCCCGCGCCAGCCGGGCGCCGTAGCTGTCGCCGGGCCCCTGCTTGCCCACCACGCTCACCTTTACGTCCACATCCCCCTTGAGAAGCTGCACCGCTTTGAGCAGGAAGGGCACGCCCTTCGTCTTGTCCTCGACCTTCCCCACTATGACGATGCTGTTCGGCACTCTCGCAACCTTGTCCAGCCTGCGGAAGACGGCGGTATCTATGCCGTTGTGCACCACCCTCACTCTATCCTGGCACAACCTGAAGGCGCGAACCGTGTCCTCGGCGGACGTCCTCGACACGGCTACTATCCTGTCCATCCTCCGGCTCACGACGCCCTGCATGAAAAGGAACGAGTAGAAGACCATCCACCTCAGCCTGCGCGGGAAGCTCTCCGCCTCGGCGAGGGCAGCAGCCAGGTCAGCGGTGATGGGGTGGTGGATGGTGGCGACAACCGGCGCGCCCAGGCTCTTTGCCAGCAGCAGGCCGTAGCCCAGAGTCTGGTTATCGTGGATAATGTCGAACCTCTCGCGGGGCATCAGCTCGCGCAGCCTGAGATAAGCTCTCGCGCTGAAGGTGAGTATGTCGGGAAGCGTCCCGATATGCACGCCGGCGACCTCATAGAGGTTGATCGGCTCAAATACCTGGAGCGGGTTCGATAGCGAAGGGAAGCCCTTGTTCTCGTAGAGATTGAGACCTTCGATCCTATGTAGCTTGACGCCCTGAGGGGGCGAGGCGTAGGGCGGGCCCGACAGGACGTGTACCTCGTGCCCCAGCTTCTGGAGCGCGCCCGCCAGACAGCAGATGTAGACCCCCTGCCCGCCGCAGAACATGTTTCCCCGGTAGGTCAGAAGGCATATCTTCATCGTGCCCTTTATATGCCATGCCTGGCGCTCTGTCAAGGTAGGGGCGAGGTCGCCGCGGCCACCCGGAAGGTGGATGGCGTACGTAGCAACTGTGTTGGATGTCAATGGCATGGGCCCATGATCGGCGAACCTTCGT
>CAZBET010000100.1:0-6201 GCA_964490995.1 uncultured Dehalococcoidia bacterium | reverse complement strand
CTCACATCGGAACGAGCTA
Organism: uncultured Dehalococcoidia bacterium; assembly: GCA_964490995.1. Classification (GTDB taxonomy): domain Bacteria; phylum Chloroflexota; class Dehalococcoidia; order SZUA-161; family SZUA-161; genus CAZBET01. The sequence continues at coordinate 6,182 of CAZBET010000100.1, read as the reverse complement.
GGGTGTGCCGATCGAGGGCACCTGACGTTCCCTTTCGTAGTGGCATATCCGCTGCAACCGCTCGCCCGAAGCTGGCGTGCTACCTCGTAGCATTTCGCGGGATTGGTTTGCGGCCGCCCAGCGTCGAGCGTGGGGCTTCATGTCCCGCGAGTGCTCTGGGAGCCGACAGTCGTTGCACGCTGCGGTTGCGCTGGGCTTGGAGAGCCGACTCGATGTCGAGACCATCGCACCGAGCATGGCGATACCAGGGACGCCGAGCACCGGGTCATCGGCATGCAAATGAAGAAGCCGTCGGACGGGGTTATGCGCGGCCGACCGCTGGGGACTGGGCGGAATCGCGGGAAGCGGAGGTAATCCGCGTCGGGCTCACCGCTGTTGGGAGGGTGTGGATGCTCGTGCGTGGCTAACAACTTTCGGAAGTCAGACGCTGCCGCCTCTATCGGAGATTCCTGTGGGCGTACGCGGAGGGCGTTGGGGCGGCGGCGAACCGAGGGTGTCTCACTCGCGTGCTACACCCAGCATCCTCCTCAGCGCCATGAGGTTGAGGACGTCCTCCTTGTTGTAGAAAAGCAGGGTGGCCAGCGCTTGCCGGTCACCTCTGATTCGGTATCTCCACCACAATCGCACCGCCTCGAAGCCGTCCACGCCCTTGAGTTGTCGGGCGATGCCGAGTCGAGCTTCGACGGCCTTGAAGCCTCCGTACAGGTTGTTCCTCCAGCAATCGTGCATGAGGTCGCGGTGCCTGAACCGCCGGGCCAGGTCTACGCCGATGGACGCCTTGATGAAGGGAAGGTCGAAGCGGCTGCCGTTGTAGGTGTAGACCACCTCGACCCCGCTCAGGGCCTCGATGAGGCCGTCCGGGGTGACCTCCTCGCCGACCAACTGGACGAACCTCTGGCAGTCGCCGTCGTTGAGGCAGATGCCGATGACGGTTATCTCGCTGCCCGACGGGGATAGCCCCGTGGTCTCGATGTCCAGGTAGGCCTCAAGCATGTGTCCCGCCTGTCCTTCCTTTCGCCACGTGTCTGATTATAGCGCCCGGCGCATGTGTCGGGTAGCCCGCAAGCAGCCTATTGGCAGGTTGTTGACAAAGCGAGTACAATTCCCACTTGGGAACTTGGACGGCGCGTCATCATATCTGATTCCGAGGAGGTTCGGTAGTGGAAGACAGGCAGGTGCTCATGGCCGATGAGATGCGTTGCCCGAGCTGCGGCGCCCCGATAAAGAGGGCGGCCGAGATATGCGTTCACTGCGGTGTGAGGGTTCCCAGACGCGGTGGCCAGGCATCTGCTGAGGGGCCCACGCCGAAGCCGGTCGTTGGTGGGATACTCGGCGTTGTCGCCGGCGTCGCACCCCTTATCGCGGGCTCGGTGCTGGTCGCCCTCGGTGCCATCGTCAGCAAAGCCTGGGGGTGGGTCGATTGGTTGCCCATAGGTATCGGGATCGGCCTGCTGGTCCTGGGGCTCGTGACGGTGATAGGCTCAAGCTGCGCCATAGTCAGAAAGAACTTCGGCATGGCGATTGCCGGCGGGGTCTGCGCCATGTTCTCCTTCTGGCTCCTCGGGATACCCGCGCTGGTCCTCATTGCCCTGTCGAGCAGAGAGTTCAACCACTTCGAAGCGCGTTGACCGGGCCTGGACTCCGCCGTGGCTGCCAGACGGAAGGGGAAGGCCTGGCAGGCGGCGGTAGCCATGCGGATGAAGTGAGAGATGGAAGAAGGTAAGCAGGTACCCGGCGCGGACGAGATGCGCTGCCCGAGCTGTGATGCCATCGTCAAGAAGGAGGCGGAGATCTGCGTGAAGTGCGGCGTCCGAATCCGCAGGGGCGCTGCCTCCGGGCCCAAGGACAAGACGGCATCGATCCTGCTTGCCATTTTCCTGTCCTTCTGGACATGGCTCTACACATACAAGAGGGACGGCTGGAAGTTCTGGCTCGGCCTGGCGTTGAATCTGACTGTCTTCAATCCCATCTGGACATGGATCATATTCGGCGTGCCCAACATCGCTATCTGGATCTGGGCCATTGTGGATACCGCTACAAAGCCCCGCTACTGGTATGAGGACTACTGACTGAGGCAAGCCCCCGGGGATCATCATTCGCCCCGGACGATCAGGACTCTGGACGTGCCGTTGGCTGTCCCGCCCCGAAGTCGTGGTGCCTGCGGAGCGGGACTTCCTTGATGAAGAGGTTTGCCACCCACCCGACGAGCACAAAAGCCAGAGCTATCAGGAATGCCTCGGTCACGGCGGAATTGAGGGCCTGTCTGAGTGTATCCATGAACTGGTCGAAGAGCGTCAGGCCCTGCGGTCCCAAATACTCGAACAAGGCCTTCAGTTTTGCCCCGGCTGCTTCGCTGAACAACGCCTGAGGGTTGTCCGCTATTTCAGCCAATTTCTCGGCTGGGACTGCTGACTTTATCGCTGGCGCGAGCCCGCCGTACAACTCGGAGGCGAAGCGGTTATTCATCACGGAGCCGAGGACCGCCAGTCCAAATACGCCACCGATGGACCGGAAGAAGGCAGACGAAGAGGTGGCTGCGCCCAGGATGGAATAGGGCACAGCGTTCTGAATCGCGATGATATAGAGGGGCATGGTGACACCCAGCCCAAAGCCCGTCACGACTATGTATGCGACGGCTCTGGCGTAGCTCGAGTCGACAGTCATTCTGGAGAGTAGCCCCAGGCCAAGCGCCATGATTGCCAGGCCAACCGCGCCCTGGAGCCGGTAATGTCCTCCGGCGCGTGAGAGCGCCTGACCGGAGAGGAAAGCGCCTGCCACCATGCCCAGCATCATGGGGGTCAAGAAGCTGCCGGCTTTGGTAGCGGACAGCCCCAGCACTCCCTGAAAGAAGAGTGGTACGAACACGATGCCGCCGAACATGCCGAAACCGGTGACGAAGATGACGAAGGTCGACACGGCTACGATCCGGTTCCTGAACATATGGAGGGGGATGATCGGCTCCGCGGTCCTGCTTTCGATGAGGACGAAGAGTGCAGCCATAGCTGCCGAGAAAGCGAACATGCCGACGATCGGAATAGAAAGCCAGGGGTACTGAACCCCGCCCCATGTCAGCGCCAGCATCGTTGGGACCACAGCGAGTATCAGCGTCACCACTCCGGCATAGTCAACCCTGTGCTTCTGGCCGCCGGGCCTCAGGTCCGGGAAGAAGAATATGAACAGGCCCAAAATGAGGACTCCCAGGGGGATGTTGACGAAGAACACCCAGTGCCAGCCGATGTTGTCTGTGATGAACCCGCCCAGTGTTGGCCCGACAATTGACGACAGGCCAAACACGCCGCTCATTATGCCCTGGTACTTTCCTCGCTCTGCCGGCGGGAAGAGGTCGCCGATGACGATGAAGGCATTGGCCATCATGATGCCTGCGCCCACACCCTGGAACGCCCGGAAGGCAATGATCCGAGTCATGGTGTCGCTGAGGCCGCAGAGGAGAGAGCCAACCATGAAGATCAGCAACCCGGCCACGTAGAACCACTTGCGCCCGTACATGTCCGTCAACTTGCCCGTGATGGGCACAGCCACGGTGGAGGTGATCATGTAGGCTGTGGTGACCCAGGTGTACTGGGCAAAGCCGCCCAGGTCGGTGATGATGCGGGGCATGGCGGTGCCGACAACCGTCTGATCCAACGAGCTGAGGAACATGGCCAGCAGTACTCCGGCCATTGTGAAGGCTATTTGGCGCCTCGGCAGTGAACGCAGGCCGAATGGGGCTGCTGCTAGTTGGGGAGTTGCGGGGTCTTGGGCCACGTTGTGTCTTTGAAAGCAAGAATCAGCGAGCCTGTCGCTGGACGCTTACGTCTCCGGGAAAGCGCACTAAACTCCATGATATCACAAAGTCGCTCCAAACACGTGGCGCCGCTGCGCCGTTCGCCCTGGGTCCTTCGATAGTCCTTCGACACGCCGCCAAAGATGTCCCTCACATACCCTGTCGGTTCCTGTTGAAGCACGCCACGTTTTGTTCTATCCTTAATCCAAACCGGGTTCCGTGAAGGAGGGGTGGCTTCTTGGAGACATGCGCCAGCCTGCGAGACAGGGCTAGACAACTTCTGGATGCCAATGCGATGACTGGCCGGGGCTACTACTACGTAGCCCCATCCAGGAAGAAGTATCCCCACCAGTGGTCGTGGGACTCAGCGTTTCACGTCATCGCCAACTGCCGGCTCGGCAGGGTTGACCTCGCGAGAAAAGAGATTCTGACCCTGCTGAGCTGTATCTTGCCTGACGGAACGCTGCCCCACCTGATATTCCACGACCCCGGGCGGGCCTCGCCCATCATCAGGACGTTCCGGCGCAGCATCTGGCCCCAGCCTTACCGCTCCCCGCTGGTGCAGCCGCCCGTGATTGCCCTCTCCGTCCAGGAGGTCTGGCAGAAGAGCGAGGACGCTGGCTTCCTTCGTGAAGTCCTGCCGCCTCTGCAAAGGCACTTCGAGTGGCTGGAAACTCGGCGGCTTGGAGATTCGGGTCTCCTCTCCATCTTCTCGCCCTGGGAATCAGGCCAGGATCACAAGCCGGGCTTCGACCGGTATCTGGGCTGGCTGACTAGGGTGCCTTTGGGCTTCTATATGGCCCTGTACCTATCGGAGATCAGGCTGTCCTGCCACGGCTATGACCCGGCCGAGGTTGCGAAGAAGGGCTACTTCAGCGTCAGGGAGGTCCTCTTCAATACCGCCTACGCGCTGGGCCTGGAAGCTCTGGCCGCGATGCTTCAGGCGGCAGGCGAGACCGTGGAGGCCGAGCGGTTCCGTGAGCGCGGCAGGGGGGTTGAGGAGGCAATTCTCGACGAATGCTACGATACTGGCAGCGGGCTCTACTTCGATGTCGACGCGCACTCTGGGGAGCGCATTGCAGAGCCGAGCATATCGTGTTTTGTGCCTCTGGCACTGAGCAGCATGCCGGAGCAGAGGCGCGATGCGCTGCTGCGGCACCTGACGAACCCAGACGAGTTCTGGCTGCGGTTCCCCATTCCCTCTCTGCCGAGGAGCAGCCGGTATTTCCGGGCGGAGCCGCAGGGACTGCTGTGGCGAGGTCCAACGTGGATGAACGGCAACTGGCTGATAGTCCAGGGGCTGAGGCGGCATGGGTACGGCGAGCTTGCGGATGCAGTCGCGCGGAGCAGCAGGGAACTCGCTGAGCGTTCGGGCTTCTGGGAGTACTACAACCCGCTCACCGGCGTGGGGGGAGGCGAGAAGGGTTTCAGCGGCTCCGCCCTGGCTGCCGTCACGTGATTGGGGAATCTTCACCAACCCCGGCGGTCAGTCCACGTCCACCGGCTCCTTGCACTCGCGGCACCGCTTCGCCCCTCGGAACAGCGCGCTTCCACAGTGGGGGCAGTGGTAACGTTCCTCCTCCTCCTCGACCCATCTCTCGGTGCCGAGCTTCCTCCAGGCCGGGATGGCGCGCAGGATGACCTTCTTCCCCACCGGGAGCGGGAAACCCTCGATGGACTTGCAGGGGAAGTCCGCGCACTGATGGCACCCATTGATTCCCTTCTCGGTGGTGCAGGACCTGATGGGGCAAACCCGGCAATACTTGAACAGGTCGTCCGAAAGGCACCCCTGGCACCTTATGTCGTCGACGCCGACCCCATAGACGGTCGTCAGCTTCTCCTTGAACTTGAGGTTGTCGTCCCTGTGCGCGATGAGTATCCCGCAGACGCCGCAGTACAGGCCGCACGGCGCGAGCAACTCCTTCTTGACCGCCATAGTCCTCCTCTCCGGGCTTGCGCTTTGTCTGCTTCAGAACAGGACGCATCCTGTCCACGCAATCCTGTCCGGGCGGAACCTGGTGTCCAGCCCGAACCTGTCCAGCAAGGCCATCACGTCGATGCCGATGGCCTCAAGGGACGTCCTCGCCTCATCCGGATGAGGGCACGGCTCCTCAGTTGTCGCCTTGCACGGCTCGCAGAGCGCGCAATTCCCTCCGATCATCCCCCAGACGTCTTTCGACCGCCCGCTTTTCAGGGCCTCCTCCACCTGTAGCACCAACCGGTGGAAGTCCAGCTTTGTCTGCCTCAAACCATCCGCGTCCGCGCGGACGTCCAGGGGCCTCGAATACTGAAGCAGCAGGCCGCGCTGGAACCTCTTGAGTCGGGCCTCGATTTCCTCCAGTGAGCCCACGCGGGGCGGGCACAAGTAGTTGTTCCTGTAGTTGCCGCACAGGTTTTC
>CAZBET010000099.1:1937-6206 GCA_964490995.1 uncultured Dehalococcoidia bacterium | reverse complement strand
CCAGCCGTGCACCTCGCAGTACACATTGTTCTTGTGGATCATGACCGCTGTCATTTCGTCGACCCAAGGGAAGGGGTAATGGTGCCCGATGATGGTCAGGTTGGGGAAGGCAGCGGCTACATCGTCGACGTTGGGGATCGGCTTCTCAGTCGAAAGGCGTATGCCCATGCCTCCGATCGAGCCTCCGCCCTGTCCGGCGCCGCCGGCGGTCGCGCCCACTGAAATCTTAACGGGCACGCCGGCATCCTGGCACAGGTCGTAAAACGGCCACCACATCTTGTCGTTGGCTGGTATTCCGTACATTCCGGTGACGAACATACCGAAGCTTTTCAGGTCCTTGATGCATCTCTCGGCCTCTTTCAGCGCCTTCCAGATACCGAAGTCGGGTATAGGAATACCGAGCCAGAAACCCAGGACGACATCGGGATAATCCTTCTTGAGTTGTCCTATATAGTTGTGCCTTTCCTGTATCTGCTCGAACTCGTTGAAGCCGAACAGTTTGTGGGTTTGGCTCATAATCACCACCTGGACGCCGGCATCTCTCCAGTCCTGCGCCATTTCGTCCTCAGTCTTTGTGCGCAGGCCCATTGTCTTGAAATAAGCAGCCAGCATCTCAATCATCCCGGGGTCATTGCTGAGCGCACCTTCCTTGGTACACATCAAGCATTCCATGTCGATTGCCTTGGGGTTCGTCAGCTTCTTCGTCTTTGGTGCCATTGAGTGTCCTCCTAACTCTGCGTTCTGCACTTCGAAGTAGTGGCTGCAGCCTCCTACTTGAACACTTCTTCTTCTGTCAGCTTCTTGATCTCCTCCTTCGACATGCCCAGAATCTTGCCGTAGACGTAGTTGTTGTCCTGCCCGACCTTGTGCATGGGCCCGAACATGCAAGGCGTCTCGGAGAAATATACCGGCTCTTTCCAGGTGACTGTCTTACCGGCCACCGGCCACTTCACTCCCGGCTTGTCGAAGTTGGCGGAGTAGTACTCGGTCTCATAGTAGAACTCGTGTCTCTTGAGATGGTCGCTCCGGTCCAGGTCTTCTCCCTTTGACACAATCCCCGCAGGCACCCCGGCCTCCTGCATCTCTTCCATGACCTCGTAGGCGTCGCGCCTCGATGTCCACTGTCCAATCAGGCTGTCCAGCTCTTTGGCGTTCTTCACCCTGTCCGGCGCGGTGGCGAACTTGGGCGATGCCGTCCAGGCGGGATTGCCGATGACCTCGCAGAATGCCTGCCATTCGTCCTCGTTGGTGACCGCGATGGTGCACCACCTGTCTGTGCCCTTGCAGGGATAGGCACCATGCGGGGCAAAGTAGCGGTGCCTGTTCCCCCTGCGCTCCGGAATCACCCCATTTGCCTGGTAGTCCAGGAAAGACGGGCCTACCGTAACAACTCCTGATTCGTATATGGGGCACTCGATGAGGCAGCCCTCGCCCGTACGGCGTCGCCTCTCCAGCGCACCTATGATCGCCAGCGCATTGAACATCGAGGTGTGATAGTCCGAGTAGGATATGTTGGCTACACCGAGGTTGTCAGGCGTTCCGCTCATGGTTGATATGGCACAGGCGTGCTGCATGAGCCTCCCGTAGGCTTTGTAGCCTCCGTATGGACCTACGCTCCCGAGTCCCGTTTGCCACAATACGATCAGGTCCTTCTTCAGCGAGCGGACATGCTTGAAATCCAGCCCGTACCTGGTCAAAGCGCCCTCTCCCAGGTTGGTCACATATACGTCGCTCTTCTTGATAAGCTCTTCCATGATCTCCTTGCCCCTGGGCTTGCGGACATCAAGAGTGACGTTGCGCTTCAAGGGGCGATACTCGAGCTGTAACACTCCGGAAGCATATATAGGGCCAAACCATGACATGTCGAGAGCTGTAAGGGTTTCTGCCTTGATGACCTCGGCACCCAGCGCGGCCAGCATCCGTGTGGCCAGAGGCACCGCTAAGTAGAGCCCGAACTCTATGACTCTGATGCCTTCCAGAGCTTTCTTGGCCACGGTCTTTTCCTCCCTTCGGCGCGTGCTTCAGTGCTTTAGACCACACCCGCGGTGCGGAGAACCGCCAAGTCTTCCTTGCTATACCCGAGTTCTCCGCAGTAGATTCGCTCGTTGTCCTCGCCCAGCAGGGGCGCTGCCCTTGTCGGTGCACCGATGGCGTCGCTGTAGAGTGGGCCCTTGGGATACTTCAGCTTGCCCACCACAGGATGGTCCAGTTCCACCCAGAAGTCTCGCGAATTGAGTTGCGCGTCGTTGACAAGCGATGGCACGTCATTCACAGGCATGACAACTATCTTCCTCTTCTGGCCCTCCAGGAAGATCTCGCGTCCTGTCAGCTTGTCGGTGAACTCTATCACCATCACATTCACCATATCCCGCACCGGCATGCGTTCGATGAGCCCGCCCTTGTACTCATCCTTAAGCACCTCGTCGTTGCCCGTCACCTCGTGTATCCACTTCGCCAACGTGTCCCACTCCTGAGGGGTCACAACACACATCGAGATCCAGCCGTCCTTACAGGGGTATAGTCCGCAGGGTGTGACCATGGCGTCCATGGCCCCGACACGCGTATTGTTCTCTCTTGTCTTCTGCCACATGGGCACCGGCGTCTGCTCCTGCCAATAGCTGATCATGGCCTCCTGCATGGGCACATCCACGTGCTGTCCCTTGCCCGACCCTGAGTCGCGATAGAAGAGGGCAGCCACCGTGCCAACCGCTCCGAACTGCGCTCCGGGATAGAACGACTGCTCACCGCCGAGCACCAGCGGCGCCTGGTCGGGCTCGCCCACAAGCTGCATGTAGCCGCTCATGGCCATGATGTTGATGTCCTCGGCCAGGTAGTCCCTCAGCGGCCCCTTCTGCCCGTAGGGCGTGATGGAGGTCATGACGATCTTGGGATTGATCTTCCGCAGCTTGGGGTAGTCGAGCCCAAGGCTGGCGAGATACCCTACAGGGAAGCTCTCCACTAGCACATCCGCTGTCTTGACCAGCCGCTTGAAAATGTCCTGGCCGGCACTATCTTCGAGGTTCAGGGTGATCGAGCCCTTGCTGGTATTGAAATAGAGGAAGAACAGGCTCTTCTCTGGATGGGCCTCGTTCTTGAAGAAGGGACCTCGGGACCTCGTCTTGTCCCCGCACGGGGGTTCGACCTTTATCACTTCGGCTCCGAGGTCACCGAGAAGCTTGCCGCAGTAGGTCCCCTTCTCGTCAGCCAGGTCCAGCACCCGGTATCGAGGAAGGAACCCTGCTTCCCGATAATGATGTGGCATTCTCCACCCCCCATTTGTCATAGAGTTGGATGATCCGAAGCCGGTCTGTCGGCCAATTCCTGTAGAAGTCTATCGACAAACCCTTTGAAAGTCAACCTTGGGTTTGCTTGGCGGCCTAGTCGTAGGGGCAGACCAGTGTGTCTGCCCAGGGTGGGGGCGAACACATTGGTTCGCCCCTACGTATTCAACCGGCCAGCATACTGTGTTCTGCGGTCAGATATCGGATGCCGCAGGTCGCGCGAGCCCCCGATAGAGCTCGAGGTAGGCCTGTGCGGAGCGATTCCATGAGAAGTCGGCGGCCATGGCGTTCCGCATCACGGTCGTCCACTTGTCCTGGCGATGGAAGGGGACAAGGGCTCTGTCAACGGCTTCAAGCAACGCTCGGCTTGTGTATTGTCTGAACAGGAAGCCTGTGCCTTTCCCTATCTTTGGGTCCGCTTCGTCTACGGTGTCCCTCAGGCCGCCGGTCGCCCTCACAACCGGAATCGTCCCGTAGCGCAGTCCGCATATCTGTGTGAGGCCGCTCGGCTCGTAGAAGGATGGCATGAGGAGCATATCGGCGCCTGCTATGACCTTGTGGGCCAGTGCCTCGTCGTAGGCAATCCGCACCCCGACCCGCCCACCGTAGCGCGCCGCTGCCTCGCCGAGGAACTTCTCGTAGTGCCGCTCTCCCGTCCCCAGCAGGACAAACTGAATACCGCGGGACATCAAATCGTCAAACGCTTCTTCCAGGAGGTCGAGTCCCTTCTGCGCCGCCAGGCGCGAGACCATTCCGATGACGGGGACATTGGCATCCTCGCGGAGCCCGAAACTGCGCTGGAGATCGGCCTTGCAGGCCTTTTTGCCTGAGAGGCTGTTGCGATTGTAGTTCCTGGCGATGAAACGGTCCGTGTCAGGATTCCAGGCCTCGTAATCGACGCCGTTGAGAATTCCCACGAGACTGCTGGCCCTTTCACGCAGCACGCCGTCCAACCCGAAGCCCTGCTCGGGCGTCTTGACTTCCTCGG
>CAZBET010000099.1:0-1837 GCA_964490995.1 uncultured Dehalococcoidia bacterium | reverse complement strand
TCACGCAGCACGCCGTCCAACCCGAAGCCCTGCTCGGGCGTCTTGACTTCCTCGGCGTAGGCAGGGCTCACTGTCGTGATGGCGTCGGCGAAGACCAGGCCTCCTTTGAGGAAGTTGATGTTACCGAAAAACTCCAGATAGCGCGGTGTGACGAACTGCCGGTCAAGGCCGAGCAGATGCCAGTCCGGCCGCCGGAAGATGCCCTGGTATCCGAGGTTGTGAACCGTGAACACAGTCTTGAGCGATGAGAGCTCCGGATAGAGCTCCGGCTGAGCTCTGGGGAAGGCGACCGCCAGGGCCGACTCCCAGTCGTGGCAGTGAAGAATCGCGGGTGGGTCCAGCTTCAAGACCTCCAGGACGGCCCGCGAGAAGAAGACGAACCTCTCGGCGTTGTCAGGGTAGTCGCGGTCTCCGGCACCGTAGAGGTGATCCCTGTCGAAGTACCGGTCGGCACGGATGAGATAGACTGAGATGGAGCCTCCCATCACTGTCTTCAGCAGTCCCGCAACCTCTCTGCGACCGGAAACCGGCACGCCGAGGCGTATGCCCGTGTCTTTCAGAGGGAAGCCCCCCTGAAGTACGGACCGGTAGGCGGGCATGATGAGCGAGACCCGCACCCCGAGACGCTCCAGAGCAGTTGGGAGCGAGCCCAGGACTTCGCCCAGGCCGCCTGTTTTGGCGAAGGGCGAGACCTCGGGCGAGGCCATGGCGACGTGCAAGGGCGGCGGTGACAAAACCTGAACTCCCTCCGATGGCAGTGCTATTATAGCGCGTTCATCATCATGGTGCGCTGGAATGATGGGGACGAACCGCCTCTTCCCCGAGGCCTGACCGGCAGGGGATGCTCGAAGGGGCAAAGCCCCTTCGAAGGAATCTTCTTCCCCCTCGCCTTTGAAGGAGAGGGGGAAGAAGGGGGGTGAGGTTGACAGGGAGTCTCTAGACCATTGACAGTGAGAGCGCAAACGCCTTAACATGGCTACACTGGGCGGGAGAATCCCGGTCCAGGCCGAATGCAGCGCAAGGACGTGCTGAACAGGCAGAGCCAGAATTGCTGAGCGGTTGGGGGTGATCGCGATGGACAGGGTGCTGGCACTGGTCATGGCGGGGGGGCCCGGCGAGAGGCTGAAGCCTCTGACGAGAGAACGCTCCAAGTCGGCTGTCCCCTTTGGGGGCAAGTTCCGCCTCATAGATTTCACCTTGAGCAACTGCATCAACTCGGGTATGCGCCAAATCTTCGTTCTCACGCAGTACAGGTCCGGGTCCTTGAACAAGCACATACAGGAGGGCTGGGGCATTTCGAGCTCGGGGTTGGGTGATTTCATCTACGGCATACCGGCGCAGCAGAAGCTCGGGGCGGAGTGGTACCGTGGAACGGCAGACGCTGTGCGGCAGAACCTCGACCTCATCAAAGGGAGAGACGTTGACCATGTTCTGATTCTCTCCGCTGACCACGTCTACAAGATGAACTACAACCGGATGTTGTCCCACCACAAGACGAAGAATGCAGGAATGACGATATCGGGCATGAGGGTCAAGAGGCAGGAGGCAGCGGGCAGGCTGGGCGTGCTTGAAGTGGACCAGGACCACAGGCTGATTGGGTTTGAGGAGAAGCCGGGGCAGCCGAAGACGCTTGCGGAAGCTCCGGACTACGTTCTTGCCTCGATGGGCGTGTACATCTTCCAGGTTGGCGCGCTGCGAGAGGCGTTGAAAGGTTCGGAGGATGACTTCGGCAAAGGGATTATGCCAAGAATGACAGGGAAGCACAACGAGTGCTTTGTCTACGATTACGAGAAAGAGAACTCGATCGAGGACTTCGTGGTCGAGGTGAGAGAAGGCA
>CAZBET010000098.1:0-6304 GCA_964490995.1 uncultured Dehalococcoidia bacterium | reverse complement strand
CGAGCAGGTCAAAGAGGCTAAAAGACTACCTCGAATAGACAGGCTCAGGCCCCCTATTTCTTCCTGCTTTTCTCCCCAACAGTGGAAACAGACCGCGAGCAACAGATGCGAAGGGCTGCCTATCGATAGCGGGCGTTGTGCGCGGTGCCACTCAGTATGGGCTCGTTCACGTAAATGTCACCGTTTCTGATCTTTATGTTGAAGCCGCATTCCGGATTTGTGCAGACCCACACCTTGTAGTGGATGGGCGCCCCTTGGCTCCCGAAATCTGACAGGGGCACCAAATCGCCAGAATTGCACTTCTGGCACTTCGGGAAAACGAAGTTCTCCAATTGGACCACCTCCGCCCGTTTTGACGCTCATAGTATACACCAGGCGAAGGCTTTTGACAACCTTCTGCGCTCGTACAACTGACATGTTTGTTCGTTGACGCCATATGGGGGGGAGCGCCCATCCTGTTGATGCTATTGACACTCGTGATTCGGGCTGAGTATGATAGCCGCAGTGATTGCGTTCAACCGGGGCACAGGCCAGATTCCGGCCGCGTATGTGCACATCGAATGACGAGGAGGGACCGATGTCAGCGGAAGACGCCCCCCCAGAGAAGAGAGAGAAGAAGCCTGAAGCAGACATCAGGCAGATGGAGATAGACGACATCGCGTCAGTCTACCACCTGGGTGAAATGCTCTTCACCAGCGAGGAGTTCCCCATTCTCTACCGTACCTGGGATCCCTATGAAGTCACTGACTACTTCACTTCTGACCCGGACTACTGCCTGGTGGCTGAGGTAGATGAAAAGATTGTCGGCTTCATCCTGGGCACCACTATCGAGAAAGAGGGAACGGCCTGGAAGAAATACGGATACCTGAGCTGGATTGGGGTGGACGAGGACCGTCAGGGGACGAACCTGGGGCGGCGGCTTTACAAGATGCTCGAAGAAAGGCTGCGGGGAAACGGGGTGAGAATGGTCATCGCCGACACGGAAGGTGACAACGAAGACGCGATTGCCTTCTTCAAGGCCATGGGCTTCTCCCCACGCAGCGAGCATTTGTGGCTCGCCAAGACATTCCAGCGACCGGTCAGGAAGACCGGCAAACCCAGACGCAAGCTGCTGGCCACATCTGTGGTCCACAAGGCCAGGCCCTGATGAGGCAGGATTGGAAGCTTGGTTGACGCCCCGCGTGCAGCGGCGGTGACAGCTCGGGGCGCGGCGGGCTTCAACGCTTGGGTCGTTGCAGCTCACGGGCTGGACCTGTGGCAGAGAGCGGCCCTGGCCGGATAGCGCTCGTTTGCTGGAAGGCACAGACATGGTGAAGAAGGCTCCACGCGAGCCCATGGATGTACAGCGGGATAGGCTGAGGGCACTTCTCCGAGACCTTGTGGACATATACAGCCCCTCGGGCAAGGAAGAGGCCGTTCTGGACTATGTGGAGGGGTATTTGAAGGGGCACGGTCTGCCCGTGGTGAGGCAGGCGGTTGACGAGAACCGATTCAACCTGCTGGTGCTGCCCGAGAATGAGGGTGAAGCTGAGCTCTTCTTCGTTGGGCACCTGGATACGGTAGCTGCCTACGACCTGGATGCCTACGGGTTCTCCGAGCAGGGCGATGCCGTTTCCGGTCTGGGTACGACCGACATGAAGGCGGGATGCGCCGCCATGGTGGAGGCATTCACTGTTCTGGCGGAAAGAGCAGCCGACATGCCGCCGGTGGGGCTCGCGCTGGTGGTGGGAGAGGAGGAAGACAGCGACGGCGCCAAGACCCTGGTTCGGGAATGTGGCTTCCCATGGGCTGTTGTTGGCGAGCCGACGAACATGGTGCCGTGCCTGGGTCACTACGGCTATCTGGAAGTGCTCTTGCGAACCCGTGGTAAGAGGGCCCACTCTTCGATGCCCGAACTCGGGCAGAACGCAATCGAGACGATGCTGAAGCTTCTTCTTCGGGTAACGGAGTACACCGCTACTGTGCCTTACGGTCTGGTGTACAATATCAGGGAACTGTCGGGTTTCCCGGGAGGGTTCGTGGTGCCCGACACATGTGAGGCCTGGGTGGACCTGCACCTGCCGCCCGATTCAAGGATAGATGTCCTCAAGGCGGAGCTTGAGCAACTGGTGGAGGCGGCGGACGAAAGCACTCCAGGGCTCGATGCCTACGTAAGGTTCGAGACCACCCAGTCAGGTTACAGGATTTCCCCCAAGAGGCCTCTCGTGAAGAAGCTGAGAGAGGTCTGCAAGAAGCTGGCACTTCCCTGGGAGCCACAGGACTTCAGGAGTCATTCCGACGGCAACGTACTCTGGGCCGCTGGCGTTGACCCGATTGTTCTGGGACCTGGACGCCTGGAGGCAGCCCATGCCCCGGAGGAGTCCGTGCCCTTCGAACAGGTAGCGCAGGCAGCCCAGCTCTACCTTAACTTCGCTCTCTGCTTGTGAGCGTTTGGTCCCAGCGCCCACGTGGACACACGCTGCGCGCGGCGAGGGAAAACCTCACCCCGAGCACATGCACTTCCTGTATGCTGTATACTGTGAGTGTATCATATTAACGCGACTGCTGACGTGAAGTGGGGTACATAGGTCTTGCTCGGACGAACGCTTCCCGAACGCATAAACAGACTGGACGAGCTCGCTCATAACCTGTGGTGGAGCTGGCATTCTCCGGCGCGCGATTTGTTCAGGCTCCTGGATTATCCCCTGTGGAAAATGACCGAACACAACCCGGTCAGGCAATTGCAGGCCATTGGCGCAGAGAAACTTGAAGCCGCGGCCGCCGACCCGGCCTTCCTCGAACAGTACGACCATGTGATGTCGGCATTCGATGCCGACATGTCAGCCCGGGACAAGTGGTTCAAAGCCAGTTACCCCGGTCTGTCTCAGTATCCCGTCGCTTTCTTCTCGATGGAGTTCGCAATCCACAATTCCCTTCCCATCTACGCGGGCGGGCTGGGGATCCTTGCGGGTGACATCTGCAAGGAGGCGAGCGACCTGGGAATGCCGCTGGTTGGCGTGGGTTTCATGTACCCGCAGGGTTACTTCCAGCAGCGCGTCTCGTCTGAGGGATGGCAGGAGGAAGTGTGCCGGCAGCTCGATTTCAGCGAAACACCCGTGAGGCCGGTCTTCTCTCCACAGGGGGGCAGGAAGCTGGCTGAGATCGAGCTCAATGACAGGGCAGTAGGCGTGGTGGCCTGGCAAGTGGATGTTGGCCGCACGAGCCTGTACTTGCTGGACACCAACATTGAAGAGAACAGCTCCTCGGATCGGCAGCTCTGCGCGCGGCTCTACATAGCTGACGTGGAGCTGCGTATTCAGCAGGAGATGGTGCTCGGCATTGGGGGGGTGAGAGTGCTTCGGGCCCTGGGTATCAAGCCGGTCATCTGGCATGCCAACGAAGGGCACACCGCGTTCATGATGCTGGAACGAACTCGGGAAGAAATGGAAAGGGGTGCCACCTTTGCGGAGGCAATGCTCAAGGTGCAGGCGAGCACCGTCTTCACCACCCATACGCCAGTTCCCGCGGGTCACGACATCTTTCCTCCCCCGCTGGTGGAGAAATGCCTCCACAGCTATTGGGGGTCGCTCGGGCTGGATCGCGAGGCATTCTTGAAGCTGGGACAGCAGGATGGCATGGATGGCCGGGGCTTCAACATGACGGCTCTTGCCTTGAAGATGGCTGGGCACCGCAATGCCGTCAGTCAACTTCATGGCCGGGTTACACGGAAGATGTGGCACGTGCTGTGGCCGGGACGCAAAGAGGAGGACGTGCCCATATCGCAGGTGACCAACGGCATTCATGTGCCTACCTGGGTTGCCCCTGAAATGGCCTACTTGTTCGAGGTCTATCTGGGGCCGGACTGGGTGGACAGGCATGATGACGCGGCTCTCTGGGAAAGGGTCATGAGCATACCTGACGAGGAGCTCTGGGAGGTGCGGCAACTTCTGAAGCGCAAGCGCAATGCTGCCATCTTGGAGCGGGTACAGAAGTACTGGGCTGACGGCTCCGTGACGGCACAGCAGGTAGTGGCCACGGGTGCTCTGCTGGACCCTGATACCCTCACCATCGGGTTTGTCCGGCGCTTCACGGAATACAAGCGGCCTGCTCTGCTCTTCCATGACATCGAACGCCTCAAGCGGATGGTGAACGACCCACGGCAGCCGGTGCAGATTGTGTTCGCAGGTAAGTCACACCCGGCCGACTTCCCCTCCAAGTGCTTGCTGCACGAAGTGTACACGCTGGCTGCAGACCGGCAGTTCAAAGGGCGAATAGCTTTTGTTGAAGACTATGACATGCACATCGCACATTACCTCGTGCAGGGAGTCGATGTCTGGCTGAACACTCCGCGACGTCTTAGAGAAGCCTGTGGGACGAGCGGCATGAAGGCGTCGTTGAATGGCGTGCCGCAACTGAGCGTGCGCGACGGCTGGTGGTACGAGGGGTACAATGGGGCGAACGGCTGGGCAGTCGGCGACGGCCCAGGGCAATTCGGCACTGAGGAGGAGGATAGAGTGGACGCGGCGGCGCTGTATCGGCTGCTGGAAGAGACCGTGGTGCCGCTGTACTACGCTCGAGATCGAGCCGGCGTGCCGCACGGATGGATTCGTGTGGTGAAAGAGGCGATTCGCTCGGTTGTTCCGCACTTCTCTGCCCGGCGCATGCTGAAGGAGTATGCCGCCCGGATGTATGCACCAGCGGCTCTTCCGGTGGGTAGGGAGCCCATTGGCTGAGAGTGGACGTTGCGCTCGAACGCTTCTGCCGCTGTGACCACCTTTCAGCATTCTCACTCGAAGCCTGCTGTGTGCCCGAACCGGGGCGGCTAGGAGGTTGTCGTGGCCAAGCAAGAGGTCATCGTCAGGCGGATGACAGAAGCTGACCTGGAGAAGGTGAAGGCGATAGACCGCGAGTTGGCCGGCCCGCATCGGGACGTGTCTTGGCCGGTCAGAATCGAGGCGCACTACTGGGTTTGTCGCGGCATGCCCAACTTCGTCGCTGAGGTCAGTGGTGAGGTTGTGGGCTTCTTGCTTGGGGATATCAGGGGTGCGGAGTACGGACCGGCGATAGGCGGCTGGATAGACATGATGGGCGTTGCCGCTCAATACCAGAGCCGAGGAATAGGCCGGAGGCTGGTTGAGGCATTCTGCCAGGAGTGCAAGAGCCGTGGCGTGAAGGTCAGAGTGGTTGTTGTCGGAGATGACCAGCGCCTTGTGAACTTCTGGACATCCATAGGGTTTCACAAAGGCAACATCGTCAGCTATGAGCAATAGTCCATTTGGGCCCTGGACCGCGCGTTCCGCAATGCCGGAAGTATCGCTGACTCCAGGTAGCTGTTGGGGGCAGTATCGCTGGCCGAACTGACCGCGACGCGAACAATGGCCTGGCCAGGAAGCAGGGACTGATGTGCCGCCCGTCACTTCTGGAGGAGTCTGAGTTGTGACCGCTTCGCTTGAGCAGCGACTGCAGGAACTGGCCCGGCTATATGGTGTGGAGACCGCCTACTACGATACGTCGGGCCAACGCAGTCAGGCCTCAACAGAATCGCTTCTGGCTGTGCTACAGGCGCTGGGGTGCCCTGTGCGGGGCCTTGAGAGCGTTCCTTCCGCCTTGCGTGAACGAAGGCATCTGGAGTGGCAGCATCCTCTTGACCCGGTCGCGGTCTGCTGGGATGGCGGTCCGGCCTCCTTGGAGCTTCGTCTTCCAGTGTTGGCCGCCGAGGCTAATCTCACCGGTCACCTTATCCTTGAGACGGGCGAGCGGCTGAGCTGGCAGTGGCGCGGGTCCGAGGTGCCCGTACTCAGATCCGAAGAGGTGGAGGGGGCAACATACGTTGTCGGGCAACTGACGGTGCCGGGAGGCCTACCGTGGGGATACCACCGTTTGACGATAGAACTGCCGGGCGGCGTTGCCGAGTCACTCCTCGTTTCAGCACCCCGCAAGTCCTACTTGCCCGGCGAAGGGCAGGAGGAGCGGATGTGGGGGGTATTCCTGCCATTGTACGCCCTCCATACTCGGAGGAGCTGGGGAAGCGGTGACTTCTCCGATCTGAAGGCTTTGACGCAGTGGGTGCAGTCGTCGGGTGGAGGCGTCGTGGCGACCCTGCCGTTGCTGGCTGCTTTCCTCGATGAGCCTTTGGAACATAGCCCCTACATGCCGGCGAGTCGCCTGATGTGGAACGAGTTCTACGTCGATGTGACCGCAGTCCCCGAAGTGCAGAGGTGTTCCGCTGCCCGGACGATTCTGGCATCAGCATCGCTACGCAAGGAGACTGACTCGTTGCGCCGTGCGCCATTGGTGGACTACCGTCGCCAAATGGCACTGAAGC
>CAZBET010000097.1:0-6358 GCA_964490995.1 uncultured Dehalococcoidia bacterium | reverse complement strand
GCCGACTATCTTCTGGCTGAGGGCAACCAGCAGGTCATACTGTGTGAGCGCGGGGTACGGACATTTGAGGATAGCGTCCGTTTCTCCATTGACATCAGTTCGATCGCGGTGGTCAAGCGTTTCAGCCACCTGCCTATCGTCGTCGACCCCAGCCATGCTGCGGGGCACTTCGCCTATGTGCCCAGCATCGCCAAGGCCGCGATAGCGGCCGGAGCGGACGGCCTTCTGGTGGAGGTGCACCCGAATCCGGAGGAGGCTCTGGTTGACGGCTTGCAGTCACTGAGCGTACCCAATTTCGAGCGGCTGATGGGGGAGCTCAGGCCTATCGCCGAGGCTGTCGGCCGCTCCATCTGACGGCAGCGGCACGGCATACCGTATCCCTGGGGAAGGAAGGGCAGACCAATGGGTGTGACACGGAAACTGAGGCAGCAGATGGTGGAGGGCGGGTGGATCAGGAAGATGTTCGAGGAGGGCATCGCCCTCAAGAAGAAGTACGGCGAGAGAAACGTCTTTGACTTATCGCTGGGCAACCCGGTGGTCGAGCCTCCAGACAGGTTTCGCGAGGAGCTTCGAAGGCTGGCCAACAACCCGAGCCCGGGGATGCACCGCTACATGCCGAACTCCGGCTATCCCGAGACACGTGCCGCCGTGGCGGCGCACCTCGCGGCAGAGACCGGCCTTCCCTTCACGGCGAACGAGATCGTGATGACCTGTGGTGCCGCTGGCGCGCTCAACGTTGTCTTGAAGACCATTGTCGAAGCTGGGGACGAGGTGATAATCTTCTCGCCCTACTTCGTTGAGTACGTCTACTACATAGACAACCACCAGGGCGTTTGCCGGATAGTGCCAACCGACAGTCAGTTCATGCCCGACCTGAAGGCCTTGGAGAAGGCCATGACGCCCAAGACAAGGGTTGTCCTCATGAACTCGCCCAACAACCCAACCGGCGCGGTCTACGGCAGCGGGGTTGTGAACGGCATTGGTCGGTTGCTGGCAAAGAAGGAGCGGGAGTACGAGACCGAGATCTTCTTGGTGAGCGATGACGTCTACCGTAGGCTGGTGTACGATGGGGTGGATTGCCCGTACCCGTTCAAGTACCATGTGAGGACGATCGTTGCCACCTCCCATTCGAAGGACCTGGCTCTGCCCGGTGAGCGCATCGGTTACGTCGCTGTCAATCCCGCGTATGACGGGCGGGAGGAGCTTCTCGGTGGCCTGGTGTTCTGCAACCGCGTGCTCGGTTTCGTCAACGCCCCCGCCTTGATGCAGAATGCGGTGCGAACTCTACAGGACACGTCGGTTGACGTTGGGGACTATATGAGGAAGAGGGACCTCGTCTGCGACGCGCTGGTCCAGATGGGCTACTCGATAGTGAAGCCGAGGGGCGCCTTCTACATTTTCCCCCAGTCCCCCATCGAGGACGACGTGGCCTTCGTCAAGGCGCTTCAAAAGCACAACGTGCTGGTTGTGCCGGGACGTGGTTTCGGTGCGCCGGGGTACTTCCGCATCTCCTACTGTCTGGAAGATTGGGTGCTCGAAGGGTCGCTGAAGGGGTTCAAGGCAGCCGCCGAGGAATTCGGCCTCCGCTAGCCGGCTGGGCGCGATGCATCCGTGTAGGGGCGTTCAATTGAACGCCCCTATTCGTTCTAGATGCCTCAGTGGCCCCTCAGGGTCCCGATGGTTTCAGGATCTTCTCGGCCTTCTCCAGGTCGTCGGGTTTCAGCACGACCATGGACTTGCCTGCGGCGGCCTCAATGTAGAAATAGAGGTATTTGATGTTGATGCTGGCGTCGGCCAGCGGCCTTGTGACAGCGTTGAGCAGGCCGCCGGGCACGTCGGGTATTTCCGCGCTGAGTATCCAGTCCTGCCTGGCGGTGAAGCCGGCTTGCCGCAGTGCCTCGAGCCCCTGCTCCGGATTGGTGAGAATCATGCGCACGATGCCAAACTCGGCGGTATCGCTCACCGTCAGGGCGCGGATGTTGATTCCTTTTTGTTCCAGGGCTCTCAAAATAGCCTGCAACCGGCCCGGCTGGTTCTCGATGAAGATGGAAACTTGCTTGATTCTCACGGCCCCATGCCTCCTCCCGAAGAAATCGCGAATCCCAAGCTCGAAATTCTGAAGCAGGCCTGCCAGCTCTCACAGCAATCAGCTTTCAGATTGCGGTCGCACAGGGCTCTGAGTGCTGAATGCTGACGGCTGAGTGCTCGACACCGTCACCGTCGCTGCTGCAGTTCTTTGCGGTCGACTACGCGTTTGGCTTTGCCTTCGGTGCGGGCCAGAGTCCTGGGCTCCACGAGTTTGATGCGCGCCGATATGCCCAGCACGCTGTCCATCTCAAAGCGGAGCTTCTTCTCCAGCCTCTCCATCTTCTGTACCTCATCGGAGAAGACTTCCTCAGAGACCTCGACCCACACCTCCAGTTCATCGGACGAGAATGCGTCCCGCCTGTCGACGACGATGAGGTAATGCGGCTCCACTCCCTCCACTGTGAGCAGCACGCTCTCAATCTGCGAAGGGAAGACATTGACTCCGCGGATTACCAGCATATCGTCGCTGCGGCCGGTGATGCGGGACATCCTCACAGACGTCCGCCCGCACTTGCAGGGCTCGGCGGTTAGGCTGGTGATGTCCCTGGTGCGGAAGCGGATTACCGGCTGCGCCTCCTTGGTGAGGGTGGTTATCACCAACTCCCCCTCTTTCCCGTAGGGCAACTGCTGGCCTGTTGCCGGGTCGATGATCTCGACCAGGAAATGGTCTTCCCAGATGTGCATGCCGCACTTGTGTTCACATTCCACAGACACGCCTGGACCGATGATTTCCGTCAGGCCATAGACATTGATGGCCGAGACACCCAATCTGTCCTCGATGTCTTTCCGCATCTCCTCGGACCAGGGCTCGGCGCCGCAGATGGCGAGGCGCAGTTTGGCCTCCCGCAGGTCAACTCCCATCTCTCTCGCGGTCTCATTGAGGATAAGGGCGTAGGATGGAGTGCAGGTGATGACTGTGGTCCCCAGGTCCTGCAGGAGGAGGATCTGGCGCTTGGAGTTGCCGCCTCCCGTGGGAATGACAGGGATGCCAAGGCGCTCCGCCCCATAGTGAAAGCCGAGCCCACCGGTGAACAGCCCGTAGCCGTAGGCGTTCTGCAGCACGTCTCCTTTGATCGTCCCTGCGGTAGCGATGGTCCGGGCCATTATCTCTGCCCAGGTGTCGACATCGCCCTGGGTATAGGGGGCGATTATGGGCTTGCCTGTTGTGCCGCTGGACGAGTGAATCCTCACCACTTGCTCCAGAGGGACTGCCATCAGCCCGTAGGGATAGTTGTCTCTGAAGTCCACCTTCGAGGTGAAGGGCAGCTTCGCAAGGTCTGACAGGCTGCGTAAGTCGGCAGGCGTTATGCCCTTCTCCTTGAACGCGCGGCGATAGAAGGGGACCTTCTCGTAGACCTCCTTGGCCCTCGCCTGTAGCCGCTCGAGTTGCAGCTTCTCCAGGTCTTTTCGTGGCATCTTCTCGTGTTTAGGATCGCGCATCATCTCTTGATCCCCTTTGCTAGTCGCATGGCTTTGGCCTCGGCGGCCCCTCTCGCGAAGGCCTCAAGGCTGGAGTCGCGGAACTTGGGCGGCAGCCTGCGGCGCATGGTGTCGGTCCAGCCCTTGGGGGGCAGTTCGAGGAAGGCGGACAGGAACCCGAGCATCGCCATGTTGACTGCCCTGGGATTGCCCACTTCCTGAGCAATCCTGGTGGCCGGGATCAGGTATATCTCGTCGGTATACTGGCCGAGAATTCCTTTGATTTGGTCCCAGCTTGGATAGGGGATCTTGCCGGCAAGCGCCGATATGGGTATCACGACCACATCGGCGACGATAGCGACGCTGGTGCGTGGCCTCAGGTAAGATGCCCAGCGCGCCGCCTCCAGTTCCTCGAAGCCAAGGAGGAAATCGACCTCGCCCTTCTTGATCATCGGGGAGAAGACGTGCTTACCCCAGCGGACGTGGCTGACCACGCTCCCGCCCCTCTGAGCCATGCCCAGCGAATCGGTCTTCTTGGCGTCGTAGCCGTTGTTCATGCCGATCTCAGACATGGCGTCGCTGGCTAGTATCACTCCACCGCCGCCAACACCGACCATCAGCACGTTGACGTCATTCATCTCTCGATCTCCCAGGAAGTGGGGTTCGATATTTCATTCAACCCTCTCTGTCCCCCCGGTCTTGGGGGAGCGTGGGTTTGGGGGACACCCCCAAGCCCCTGGCAGGAGGTTTCCTGGACCTTTCTGTCAACCCCCTGCGTTCCCCACGCTCGGGCGCTGAGGGCGCATGGCCATGCGCCCCTACGAGTGTTTCTCATGAGCAGGCGAAATCGCCTCTTGCGGGCAAACCTGGGCGCAGACGCGGCAGGCAGTGCCCACACAGGTTTCGGGGTCGATGATGGCTTTGTCATCCGAGAGCGATATGGCGGGGCAGCCGACGTCCAGGCAGGTGTAGCAGCTTGTGCACAGGTCGGCGTCCACCTGCATCGGCGTGCCCTTCACCTTCGCGTGCAGCGGGCACGGGCCGCGGGATATTATGACCGATGGCTCGTCCGCCGCAACGCATTTCTTTATGGTGGACTCGATTGCCGCCAGATCGAAAGCGCTCACCACGTTGACGTCTTTGACCCCGACGCCTCGAGCCACCTCCTCCAGCTTCACACCGCGAGTGGGCTTCCCTCTGGCCGAGATGCCCGTGCCGGGATGCCCCTGATGGCCGGTCATGGCGGTGGTCCCGTTGTCGAGTATGATGACTGTGGCCGTACCCTGGTTGTAGACCATGTCAACCAGGCCGGTTATCCCGGAATGCATGAAGGTCGAATCGCCAATGACGGCCACGATCTTGTTGGGGATGCCCGCCTTCTCCAGGCCTAGCGCCTGCCCTATGCTGGCGCCCATGCAGGCGCAGGTATCCAGCGCCGCCAGCGGCGGGTAGACGCCGAGCGTGTAGCACCCGATGTCACTGGTCACAACGTACTCACCTTCAGCCAGGGGGCCACCCGAACTGGAGGGGTGGAAGCCGATCTTTCTCAGGACGTACTCGGTGCCCACGTGCGGGCAGCCCGCGCAGAGCTGCGGTCTCCGCGGCGGCAACTGCGGGGTCGGTGCCGCCGGTTTCATAGATGGCTTCGACTGGGCTGGCAGAAGGCCAGCGCGAACAGCGCCGGCTTCGACTATGTCTGGGTTGAGCTCACCGATTATGGGGATGAACTCCTTGCCAGTGACCGGGATGCCGAGGCCCCGGGTCTCATCCTCAACGAACGGGTCCAGTTCCTCCACGACAACGACCCTTTCCACTTCCTTGGCGAATCTGCGGATCAGGTTCACCGGGCTCGGATAGATGGTCACCAGCTTGAGAAAGGAGGCGTCCTTGAAGACCTCCCGGGCGTACTGGTAGGCCACACCGTTGGCGATCACGCCGAGCTTCCTGTTGCCCAGGATCATCTCGTTCATCGGGAAGCTCTCGACGTAGGCCCTCAACTTGACGACGCGCTCCTCCATATTGTTTCGCCTGACGCGTGCGTTCGAAGGCACCATCACGTATTTGGCGGGCGAACGCACGAAGCTGGCCTTCTTCAAATCAAGGCTTCGCTTCCTGTTCACTTCCACCACGGTCTTGCAGTGCGACAGGCGAGTGGTGGAGCGCACGAGAACCGGGGTGTCGAACTCCTCGCTCACCCTGAAGACCCAGTCCATCAGGTCATAGGCTTCCTGGCTGTCGGTCGGTTCGAACATGGGCACCTTGCCGATCCTGGCGAAGTGGCGGTTATCTTGCTCGCCCTGAGAACTATGCTCGCCCGGGTCGTCGCAGTTTACAATGACCAGACCCCCGACTATGCCTGTGGTCGAGGCGGCGAAGAACGGGTCGGCGGCCACATTCAACCCCACGTGTTTCATCGATACCAGGGCTCTGACTCCCGCGTACGCGGCGCCCATCCCGACTTCCAGAGCCACCTTCTCGTTGGTCGACCACTCCGCATAGACTCCATCCATGCGGGCCATCTCCTGCAGTATCTCCGTGCTCGGAGTACCGGGGTAGGCGGTCGCCACAGCTACGCCAGCGTGGTAAGCTCCCAGCGCTATGGCCTCATTGCCCGACAACAACTGTTTCATCTTCTACGCAGTCTCCTCCAGGGGTCTCAGCCAGCCCTACTTCAACCGCGTGGGCCCCCGGTTTCGAGGCCCGAGGGTACCTTGCGATGCGCCCCTGCATTCTGCACTTTGGGCTTTGCCTTTGGACTGTCCAGACGTCTTCCCCTCTCCTGCCATTTTACCACGCCTGCGGCGGCTTAGGCTACGGACTTCCCCAGATACGCCTGCCTCACCCTGTCGTC
>CAZBET010000096.1:0-6424 GCA_964490995.1 uncultured Dehalococcoidia bacterium | reverse complement strand
AGCGTTCTCATAGTGGATGACGACATCAGCCTGTGCAAGACCATGTCGCTCGTGCTGCGGCGAAAAGGCTACCATGTAGCCACGGCCAAGGACGGGCCCGAGGCCCTGGAAATCCTCAGGGAGAGCGCCTTCGACATCGTCTTCCTTGACATCAGAATGCCGGTCATGGATGGTGTGGAGACCCACAGAAAGATCAAGCAGATTCGTCCCCAGGCGGTCGTGATGATGATGACGGCCTACACGGTGGAGGACCTGGTGCAGGATGCCCTCCGGGAGGGGGCCTACGGGATCATGTATAAGCCGCTGGATATGGACAGGGTGGTCAACGTCATCGAGGAGGTCAAAGAGGGCAGGAAAGGGGCGCTTATTCTCGTTGTTGACGACGATTCGGGCACCTGCGATACCTTGAAGAAGGTACTCACCAGAAAGGGCTACAGGGTCGGCACTGCTCATGACGGCGAGGCTGCCGTCGCCATGGCGCGGGAGAGGGCCTACGAGATAATCATCATAGACATGAAGCTTCCGACCATGAACGGCCTCCAAACGTACCTGGCCATCAAGGAGATCAACCCTGAAGCAGTCGCCGTTATGATGACGGCGTACCGGCAGGAGATGGAGGAACTGGTGGAAGAGTCAATCAAGAACAATGCCTACACTTGCCTCTACAAGCCCCTTGATATGGAGCGAGTGCTGAAACTGATTGAGGAGATCCAGGAGAGGAGAAAGAGGGCGAGATGACCGGCAGTGGCGGGGGCCCCGAGAAGACCGGCAGCGTTCTCATAGTTGATGACGATGAGAGCACCCGGAGAAGCCTCGGGCTTATATTCAAGAAGAAGGGGCATGAGGTAGAGACGGCGGGTACAGGTCAGGAAGCCCTAGACAAGGCGAAGTCCCGGTTCTTCAACGTTGCTCTTCTCGACATCAGGCTGCCCGACATCGAAGGGGTCGAAGTGCTGGCTTCGTTGAAAACAATGCATCCCGAGATGGCGGTGATAATGGTCACCGGATATGCCTCTTTGGAGACGGCGGTGCGGGCGCTCAACGCGGGCGCATCGGCTTACGTCGTTAAGCCGCTGGACATGGACCATGTGGTGGCAACTGTGGAGGAGGCCCTGCTGAGGCAGTGGCTGGTTCTGGAGAACAGAAGGCTGTACGAGCTGGCACAGCGGGAGCTGGCCGAACGCAGGAAGGCGGAGGAGGCGCTGCGCAGGTCGGAGGAGAGATACCGGTTCCTCTACGAAGGCGGCCCGGCCATCAGTCTCATAATGGGAACGGATGGGGCGATAAGGGATGCCTGCAAGGCGTCGTTAGAGAAGCTGGGGTACGCCAGGGAGGATATCGTCAATAGGAGTGCGCTGGATTTCGTTGTACCCGAGCACCACGAAAGGGCCGCTGCCATGCTGGCGAGGTGCTTCAATGACGAATACACGCCGGAGATTGATCTCGACGTCTATGCGAAGGACGGCTCGGTTCGTACCATACTGTTCTCGCCGGGCCAGTTGGTGCTTCACGAGGGGGATGAACCTAGCGGCATCCTGGTCACGGGCATAGACATAACCGAGCGCAGACGTGCCGAGGCGGAGGCCGCTCGCCATACCAAGGAGGTTGAGGCGCTCCATGCCGTCGCCCAGACAGCGAGCCAGACCCTTGACCTGCGCGAGCTTCTGGAAACCGCACTGGAGAGGGTGGTCGAGGTGATGGGCGCGGACTCCGGCACCATCTACCTTCTGGAGGTGGAGGCGGGGCCACTCCTGCTGAAGGCGTACAGGGGCATATCGCAGGAGGCGGCTCTTCAGGTCGCGCGGATCGAGCTCGACGAGGAAGAGATGCAGGCCTTGGTGCAGTGGAAAGACCCGTATGCGCCCCTGTCGCAGCTTCGAAGTGAGACCACCCTCAACTCTGTCCGCGAGACACTGGACCGAGAGAGCGTCAGGTCTTTCGCCGCTGTCCCCCTCTCGGTGAGGGGGGGGGTGCGGGGGGTGCTCGCGGTGGGCAGCCGCGGCGGCCGTGAGTTCGGACGGCAAGAAGTGAACCTGCTGATGGCAATCGGCAGCGAGATAGCCGTGGGCATAGAGAACGCCAGGCTGCATGAGAGAACGAAGGAACTGTCGATTACGGATGAACTGACCGGCCTCTTCAATCGCCGGCACTTCTACGAGGTCCTGGACGTGGAGCTGAGCCGTACTCAGCGTTACGGCCAGCCGTTCTCTATTGGGATGCTCGACCTCGACGGGTTCAAGGAGCAAAACGACAAACTCGGGCATACGGGCGGCGACGCCATCCTGAGGGCGGTGGCCCGGACGCTCGAATCGAGTCTAAGGAAGACGGACATTCTCTTCCGCTACGGCGGGGACGAGTTCGCCATCATCCTGCCGGGCACGGACGCACACGCGGCGAAGGCGATTGTAGAACGTCTCAGGTCGACGTGGTCTTCCGTAGGCTGGGCGCGATACGGCGCACAAGAGCGGCCACTGAGCTTCAGCGCTGGCATCGCCCAGTTCCCCGACGATGCTGAGACCGCTGACACCCTGGTGTTCTTGGCCGACACTGCTCTCTTCCGCTCCAAGCGAGAGGGCGGGCAGAAATCCACGCTTGTGAGCGAACTTGGCGAAGCGTCAGCGCGCTTCCTCGATGTGGCGACGCAGGACCAGGTGTATGCCCTCGCGGCCACAGTGGATGCCAGAGACCCGTTGACTTACGGGCACTCCAAGAGGGTCGCCACCATAGCTGAGATGATGGGCAAAGCGATTGGCATTGGACGCGAGGAGCTAGCCAGGCTGCACGCCGCCGGGCTTCTGCATGACATTGGAAAGGTGGGCATCCCCGATTCGATCCTCACGAAGCCGGACAAACCGCTACAGCGCGAATGGAGGATCATACGGCAACACTCCGCTGAGGGCGCAAGAATAGTCGCCTACGTCAAGGAGTTGTCGTCGCTCGTTGCCATTGTCCGGCACCACCACGAGTGGTACGACGGCACGGGATACCCCGACGGGCTGAAAGGCGACGGAATCCCCATCGGCGCCAGGATCATCAGCGTAGCCGATGCCTACGACACCATGACCACGCCGCGCCCCTACAGAGATGTGATTTCTCACGAAGAGGCTTGTGCGGAACTGCTCCGGTGTTCCGGGACCCAATTTGACCCCGAACTCGTTGACATGTTCGTGCGGGTCGTGAACGGGCCCGCGGGCCAAGGGCAGACGCACAAGCCCGAGACGTAGGATGCCCGGGGAAGAGGCTGAGCCCCTGGATGTACGGGCGGCCCCGGAGAGGTGGGAACATGGAAGAGAAGGCGAGCATTCTGATTGTCGACGACTACGAGGGCATCCGCCGGAACCTGAGCCTCATACTTGGAAAGATGGGCCATGAGACGGAGGAGGCGGGGACCGCATGCGAGGCGATAGAAAAGGCCCAAAACAAGTTCTTCAACGTGGCGCTGCTCGACATCATGCTGCCGGACTGCGATGGGGTGGAGCTACTGGCTTCCTTGAAGCGGATGCATCCCGATATGGCGGTAGTCATGATCACCGGCCATGCCTCGATGGAGACGGCCGTGCGCGCGCTGAACGAGGGTGCATCAGCCTACATCACCAAGCCGCTGGACATGGACAGGGTCGTCGCAACCGTCAGGGAAGCGCTGGGCAGGCAATGGCTGGTGAACGAGAACCGGAGGCTGTACGAGGAGGCGCAGCGGGAGCTGGCCGAGCGCAGGAAGGTCGAGGAGGCCCTCCGTAGGTCGGAGGAGAGATACCGGTTCCTCTACGAAGGCGGCCCGGCCATCAGTCTCATAATGGGAACGGATGGGGCGATAAGGGATGCCTGCAAGGCGTCGTTAGAGAAGCTGGGGTACGCCAGGGAGGATATCGTCAATAGGAGTGCGCTGGATTTCGTTGTACCCGAGCACCACGAAAGGGCCGCTGCCATGCTGGCGAGGTGCTTCAATGACGAATACACGCCGGAGATTGATCTCGACGTCTATGCGAACGACGGCTCGGTTCGTACCATACTGTTCTCGCCGGGCCAGTTGGTGCTTCGCGAGGGGGATGAACCCAGCGGCATCCTGGTTACGGGCATAGACATCACCGAGCGCAAGCGCCTGGAGCAACTGGCGGCCAGGCAGTCCGCTGTGGTGGAGGCAATCAACAGGGTGTTCCGAGAGGCACTGGTTTGCGAGACCGAGGAGGAGCTTGCGAAAACGTGCCTTGCCGTAGCCGAGCAGTTGACGGGCAGCATGTTCGGCTGGATAGGCGAAGTGAACGCGAAGTGGCGGCTGGACACTATCGTCATCAGCGACCCGGGACGGGGTGAGTGCGGGATGCCGGGCTCAGAGGCGGCGCGCGCGATGAGAAACATGCCAATCCGGGGGTTGTGGGGCACCGTGATCAGGAAAGGCAGATCCCTCATTGTCAATGACCCCGCTTCGCACCCGGACCGTGTCGGAGTCCCCGAGGGTTATCCTCCCTTGACCTCGTTCCTGGGGGTGCCGCTCAGGAGGGGAAGTGCAATCTTCGGCGAGATTGCTCTGGCAAACAAGAGGTCGGGATACCTGCCCGAAGACGTGGAAACAGTCGAGGCTTTGTCTGTGGCGATCGTGGAATCGTTGCTGAGCAAACGGGCGCGGGAGGCGCTCCGCCAGAGTGAGGAGAAGCTGCGGCTCATGTTCGAATCCGTGACGGACGGGATGGTGGTCACCGACCTGAAAGGTGTCATCACCGACGTCAATCCGGGGGCGATGCGGATGCACGGCTTTGGTGGCAGAGACGAGATTGTCGGCAAATTTGCCTTCGATCTCGTTGCCCCCCGCGACCGCAGAAGAGCAAGGACGAACGTGCGTGCGGCCATGAGGAAGGGGACGGTCGCGGACGCGGAGTTCACGCTCTGCCGGGTGGACCGCTCCGAGTTCCCTGCTGAACTGGGCGCCAGCGTCC
The DNA here is from genome assembly GCA_964490995.1 of uncultured Dehalococcoidia bacterium. GTDB lineage: Bacteria > Chloroflexota > Dehalococcoidia > SZUA-161 > SZUA-161 > CAZBET01. The sequence goes on along the minus strand of CAZBET010000096.1, from coordinate 1,493 downwards.
TCAACGATGCCTCCGGAGAACCCGTTGGCTTGGTCACCGTCCTGCGGGACATTACGGAGCGCCGGCAGGCTGAGGAGAGACTTCGTGACTACCGGCAGCAACTCCGGTCTCTCGCTTCCCGGTTGTCCCTGGCCGAGGAGAGGGAACGGCGTCGCCTTGCGGCGGGTCTTCACGACCGGGTCGGCCAGACGCTGGCCGTGATCAAGCTCAAGCTGGGAGCGCTGCAGGAGCCTCTCCCTCCGGCGGAGCTTGAGAGGCAGCTCGGCGAAGTCAGGGCGCATGTTGACCAGGTCATCAAGGAGACACGGTCGCTGACCTTCGAGCTCAGCCCGCCCGTCCTCTATGAACTGGGACTCGAGGCCGCGCTGGAGTGGCTGGCTGAGCAGTCCCAGGAAAGGCACGGAGTCCCCTGCAAATTGAAGGATGACGGTAGGGCAAAACCGCTGGGAGACGATATGCGCGGCATTCTGTTCGGCGCCGCGAACGAGTTGTTGCTGAACGTCGCCAAGCACGCACAGGCGCGAGCTGCCAGGATATCGGTCGGAAGGCGTGGGGACGAGGTGAGGGTGACGGTCGAGGACAATGGGGTGGGGTTTGACCTCTCCGAAATGGGGCGTCCCACCCGGGGTTTCGGCCTGTTCAGTATCCGCGAGCGGCTGGAGCAAGTAGGAGGACGCGTTGAGGTCAAGTCCCGGCCCGGACGCGGCACCCGGGTCGTTGTTGTCGCGCCCATCGAGCGGGAGGCGAAGGCAGAAGAGGGAGACTCAAATGAGCGTTAGGGTTGTCCTGGCAGACGACCACAGGATCATACGCGAGGGCCTGCGCTCGCTGCTCGAGAAGGAGCCGGGCATGAAGGTCGTTGGGGAAGCCGACAACGGGCGAACGACGGTTAACCTTGCCGAGAGGCTGAGGCCTGACGTGATCGTCATGGACCTGAGCATGCCCGGGTTGAACGGGATGGAGGCGACGCGGCAGATAGTGGGCAGGGTTCCCGGCGTGAAGGTGCTGGTGCTGTCAATGCATTCTGACAAGCGGTTTGTCGGTGGTGCGCTGAACGCGGGAGCATCGGGGTACTTGCTCAAGGACTGTGCCTTCGACGAACTGGCGCGCGCAATAGGGGTGGTTCTGGCGCGCCAGACGTATCTCAGCCCCGGGATAGCGCACACCGTGGTAGAAAGCTACGTGAGACGCATGCCCGCCGGCGATGAGTCTACGCCGCCGGTGTTGACGGCGAGGAAGCGCGAGGTGCTACAGCTCATTGCCGAGGGCAAGAGCATGAAGGACATAGCCTCCGCACTGAACGTGAGTGTGAAGACCGTGGAGACGCACCGCGCGCAGATCATGGCGAAGCTAGACGTGCGGAGTGTGGCCGAACTGACGAAGTTCGCGATTCGGGAGGGCCTTACCTCTCTTGAGGGATAGGACGCGCTCTCGAATCCCCCAATTACCCAGTCCCCCAATCCCCCAATCCCCCAATCCCCCAATTACCCAGT
>CAZBET010000095.1:0-6434 GCA_964490995.1 uncultured Dehalococcoidia bacterium | reverse complement strand
GGCGTGGTAGATTTCGTGGTCCCGTATCCGGGTCAGGAGACGCTTCAGGCCCGCATCCTCCATCCCCTTGGCGGCCCGGTCATACTCGGCCGCCACTTCCTTCTCTATCTTGATGTCTGCCCGCAGCATGTCCGGCGTCTTCCTGGACTGGTCAACCCTGCTGTGCTCGATATTCGGGGTGCCGCCGCCGCTGACCAGTTCCTCCGAGAGCCACCCCAGATGCTGCATCTCGTTGATGGCCTGGTCCTGCATCTCCTCCTTGACTTCCTCGCTGCGCGACATGTAGGAGTGCAGGAGGTACTGTAGGATCACAGTGTACTCGTGCTCAATGCCCCAGTTCAGCACCTTTGCCGTCTTGTCCCGCCGCGAGCCCCTCAAGTCCGTGGCCCCCTTCTTCCTGGCCTTGCTCACGAAGTGCTGGAAGCTCAGCCGGTGCGACTTCTCGTCGGAAAGGATGCGACGCAGCAGCCGTTTGATGTCGGGGTCCTTGATAGCCTTGATGTGCTCGGTATACATGGCGATGGCGTCTTTCTCCGCTTCGACGTCATTCCCCATCCACTCCGGAACTGTCTCGCCGCCGGTTCGCATCTCGCCCCTCTTGATGCTCGGAGTCCCGCCGAGGCCGACTACGGTTTCGGCCAGCCAGTCGAAGTGGCGCATCTCCTCGCGGGCGATGGCCTCGATCTCGCAGGCCATCTCGCCCTCTCCAATGGCGTATGCGTGAACCAGATACTGAATGATGGCTGCGTGTTCCCCCTGCATGTCCTTCTTGAGCAGCTCCACGATGTTGTCCTTCATCTTCGCTCCTCCTTCCTGCTCTCAGTACAATATACAGGGGATTCGGGTTTAGTCAATAGCTCAGGGCAACCCGAGGTCAGCGACCCCCGGTCGTCGCCCGTCTTCAGCACTCCTGCGTCTTCGATCGCCAACCCCTTGGGTGGCGATTATGCAACAAAAGCCTACCATATTCAACATATTGAGTTAGCGCTTATGGGGCTCTGGAGAGAGGTATTCTGGGTGCCGCAGCCTCGGACAAGGATGCCCCAGGCGGACTGCAGGGCTCGCAGGTGCCTTGACAGCCGCGTGGCACGAGGGTATTGTCATGCGCAAGGGCGATGACGGATGATAATCGCATGATTGCGAGTTGAAATTGGGATGACATCCGCGATTCTATCGCAAGACCATAGGCAGTACTCTTTGGAGAACTTCTGTCCATGCTGAATCATGCCACAAGAAGAATCCGGAGACCGGGCCGATAAGCTCGTAGGTAGAGTCAGGAGAAGGCTGGCGATGAATGCGAGACGAATAGGAGAGTTTCTACTCCCGAATAGGAGAACGGTTCTGTTCTACCTATTGCTGGTGTCAGTCATAGTATTTAGCGTTCACTATTTCATATTCTGGAGCTACATCACAGATGATGCCGGGATTACTTTCGGCAGTGCCAAGACGCTGGTGGACCACGGGCGGTTCTCTATCGACCGGTTCGCTGAGACAGTGGAGGCGTACTCCAATGCGCTGTGGATGCTGCTCCTGGCGGGTGCCTATTCCGCTCGTGTTCCCATTCCCCTTGCCGCCAAGGTCATGACCTACGTCCTGGGCCTGGTGACATTGCTGGCCGCCTACTTGATAAACAGCCGTCATGGGAAAGGAGCCCCTGGATGGGCAAATGCCCTCAGCCCCCTCATGCTGGCGGTCATGACCGGCTTTGTATTGTGGGGGGCTGCCGGCCTGGAGAACGGGCTGTATGCTTTCCTGACGGCGGGGCTACTGTATGGATGCCTGCAGTTTGACAAATCGGCGAAGCCAGTTCTCATCACCCTGTTCGCGTTCCTCATATCTGTTGTGAGACCTGAGGGAATCCTGCTTGCTGCATTTGCCTATCTGGGACTGTTTGCGGCAATGCTGCTGGACGGAAGAAGGGGATACCGTAAGCTATTCATATCGGTATTCCTGGTCGCCGTCTTGTACGGCCTCTTCCTGCTTGGAAGATACTACGTCTTTGCCTGGCTCGTTCCGAACACCTACTATGCAAAGGTCTCCACCTCGCTGTCAGGGAATCTCAAGAACGGGCTGGATTACACAGGGGAATTCGCGAAAGCCTACTGGTCTCTGTTTCTCCTTGCAGCCGTCCTTCTGGTCCTGGGATTGATTCTAGGAAGAGCCAGATACGGGACACCCAAGCACAGACACCGGAGCGGCTCCTGGTTCGCGAGATCGAACAGGGTAATTTGGTATTCAATGCTCATCCTCCTGGCGAATCTGGTCTACGTGTTCTACGTCGGCGGTGCCTTTTTCGGACGTGACAGGTTCTTCACCCCCATGCTTGTTTGCCTTGCTGTGGTGCTAACGGAGTTGTTCAAGAGCGCGAATCTGCTTCCTGCGCACGAGCCCAAGGAAGAACCGGGGCCGGAACTTGAGAAGAAACGGGAGAGGAAACGGGACAAGAAACGCAAGAGAAGACTTGAGAAGAAACCTGAGAGGAGAAGACTGTTCCTCATTCCCCAGGTAGTAGTTGCCATGGTGCTTGTGTTTCTTCTGTACCAGATGGGAGACGGCAGCGCCGCAGCCTACAAGGCCCCTTGGGTCCCCTTCGAAGGCATCAAGGCCAGGCATGCTGATTGGGGCAACCAGGTGGGCGGCTACCTGGTATCGAACGGGTATCTTCCAAATGCAAAGCACGTACCGTATATGGTTCCTGATATCGGGGCAACCTCATACTATGCGGAGAACTACACGATAATCGATAGTGCTAAGCTTGGAAATGTTCCACTTGCCCATAACGACTATGAACCAGCCTCCTTTAGGGAATACGTATTCAATGCCACCAGGCCAGTTCTTATTGAGACTCACGGCAGTTGGTCATACTTCTCAGCGATAGGTCTCTATGACGAATTCACCTCACAGTATGAACAAGTGGCGGGAAGAGGCACGGACCGGTATGGAGGAGTGGACGTACCCAGTGGGTATTTCATTCGGACAGACATATTCAAGGGCAACGCCAGTAGCTCGCCCCGTATGTCAGACGGGAATCTCATATTGAATAGACATGACATCAATGCTCTGCGGTTTTCCCCAGATGGTGAGATGCAACTGGATACTTACTGGCAAAGGAGCAGCGGAACGACAGAAGCAGAGACCATTGACAATCACATGTTGAGAGTCTACCTGGAGACCCCTGAGAATCAGTACCTGCTTGACGAGCACAGGATAGCTGGAGGATACTACCTGCCCAGCAAGTGGGATGCAGGTAGCGAGATTGTTGACAGGCGCGCCATCAGTGTTGGAGACGTCCCCGATGGCAACTACACGCTCGTTGTTGGCGTTACCTATCCGGACAAGACAATGGATGCTGTCCTATCTGTTGACATTGAGATTGTTCCAAGTAGTCAAGGAGCAGCGACTGCCCTTGTCGAGGATTTCAACTACTGTCTGAGCAGGAATGACGATCTTGGTGCGAAAACCGCTTTGGGCAGGATTAGAGGACTGGATTCAGCAGCCTACCGAGCGTGCTATGACATCTACGTTGGGAACCGGCTTGGCCTCATCGAAGGCTTGCTCAACAATGATCAGCCTTCTGAAGCGTATCAGATGATATACCCGCTGGCCGGCTTTGAGGCCGGTGATGAGGTGCTGAACAGCCATTTGAGAAGGACGGAAACGGAAGTATCTCGTTCGCTTGAACAGGAAGGGCAACAACTCGAGAGCCAGGGAGCAAACTCCCAGGCCATTGCTGTATATGAGAAGGCTATGTGGCTTGACCCGGGCAACTCACACCTCAGAAGACATATCGAGGCCATAAGGCCACGTCCAGAGTAGTGCCCCCTGAATCCGTGGATTCTTGGGGAGGTGGCACGCTTGGGTCTGGTCTTGGGTGCGGTCTTGACGGTTTCAGGTAGGCAATCGGTGGGCTCAGCGCCATGGCCCGGCCGCGTGCCTCAAGGAGTAGAACTGCCCAGACCCCGGCCAGCACCTTCAGCAGTGTCCGCCGAGCACGGCATACGACGTGGCCGAGGCGGGTAAACACGGCAAACCTCAGCATAATATGCCTGTTGGCGGCGGACTGCCCGCGTCGAAAGCCGCCGCTCGAGCCGATCAGATCGATGCGCATACTCGTTGCCACACAGGGGCCGTATGGGGAAAGGATAGCGCGCAACCTGCGTGAGCGCGCGCCGCCGGGCTGGATGGTGCAGGAACTGGCCCTGCCCAAGGGTCTGCCTGCTCTCATCGACGACCCCGGTGAGTTCCTGCCCCAGATGCTGCCTCAGGCAGACCTGATCGTGGCTGCCGGAGAGTCACCCGGGGCCGCCCAACTCATCCCTGATATCGCCACTCGCTCTTGCGCCCGGTCCGTCATCGCCCCGGTAGACAACAGCGCGTGGGTGCCGCAGGGCCTCGCCAATCAACTGAAGAGAGAGCTGGCCGATAAGGGGGTTGCCGCGGTTTTCCCCAAGCCGTTTTGTAGCCTCACTGAGAGCAGCTACGGGTACAGGAGCGCCGCGCAGCCTTACGAGAGCGAACTCATCTCCGAGTTCGCGAGGCATTTCGGCAGGCCGAAGCTCAAGATCACGGTGAATCCGAAGACCAGGCTGATTGAGCGCGTGGACGTTGAGAGGAACTCGGCGTGCGGCTCGGTGTATCACGTGGCCAGAGGCCTCGTCGGCGTCTCCGCAGATGAGGCTGACCCCAAGGCCGGCCTGATTCTGCACCACTACCCGTGTCTGTGCTCGATGAATCAGGAGCAGATCGACGACAAGCTGTACGATACGATAATGCACGTGAGCGGCTATATCATAAACGAGGAGGTGGCGGCGCAGGTCAGGCCTTTCCGGACGCCGCCCGTGTATTTCAAGCCAGGCGAGTATGTCGAGGATGAAGGGAGAGGTGAGGGCTAGCCAGTGGAAAAGATTGCGGCAGTTGCGGTCGCGGTTGAGGCCTCTCATATCAGCAAGTCCTTCAAGGAGAAGAAGGTGGTGGACGACGTCTCCTTCACCGTGGGCTGGGGAGAAGTCCTCGGTATGGTCGGACCCAACGGCGCCGGCAAGACGACGACGCTGAGGATGCTGATGGACATCATCAAGCCGGACTCAGGGGAGATCAGAATCCTCGGCGAACCCCTTCGGGAGGCAACGAAGAACCGGATCGGCTATCTGCCGGAAGAGAGAGGTCTCTACCGGAAGATCCGGGTATCTGATTCTCTGCGCTATTTCGCTGCCCTGAAGAACGTGAGGGGGAGGCTGGCGAACGAGAGAGCGGAGGTGCTGCTGAAGCGGGTGAACATGTTGCCGCATAAGGACAAGAAGGTGGAGGAGTTGAGCCATGGGATGGGGCAGTTGATTCAGTTCATCGTCACTATTCTGCACGACCCCGACCTTCTGGTGTTCGATGAGCCCTTCGCCGCACTTGACCCCGTAAACACGCAGCTTCTGAAGGAGTTCATCCTTGAGCTGCGGAGCCGCGGCAAGGCAATTGTCCTGAGCACACACATGATGAATCAGGTGGAGGAGCTCTGCGACAGGGTGCTGATGATCAACAAGGGTCGCGCTGTGCTCTATGGCGGTTTGGCCGAGATCAAGGCGAGGTACAGGAACAACTCCGTGTTCGTGGAGTGCGACCGACTGCCCGAAAGCCTCCCCGGCGTCGTCGGTGCGAAGAGCCACGGCAGGTACACCGAGCTCTTCCTGGACGGGCGCGCCTCGCCTCAGGATGTCTTGAGGACCCTGCTGGGCTTGAACGTTGTTGTGGACCGGTTCGAGGTATCGACGCCGTCGCTCAATGAGATATTCCTCCAGGTGGTGAAGGAGGGGGGATGAACAAGAGCCTCATCGTCCTCAGGCACGAGTTCTGGCTGACAGTCAGAAACAGGTCATTCATCATACTGACCCTAGCGCTCCCCTTGCTGGCCTTCCTTGGGTTCGGGATATACGAGGGGGTGCAGCACTGGTCGCACCCTGGCGCGCCGCAGGAAGTGAAGATTGGCTACGTTGACCAGACCGGGATGTTCGACGAGTACACGGCCCAAGAGGGCGTCACGTTTGTCCTCTACGGCACTGAGGAAGAGGCCAAGCATGCGCTCCTCGCCAACACAATACAGGACTACCTGGTGATTCCCTCCGACTATGTGACCACCGGGCTGATAACGCGATATACGCTGTCCAGGGACGTGGAGTTCCCTGCGGGAACCGCGGCGGCGCTCAGGGACTTCCTGCTCTCAAACCTCCTCGCCGGGCAGGTGAGCCCCCAGTTGCTGGAGCGGGCGGAGACACCGATGCTGCCTGTCTCCGTACGGCTGGACAAGACCGGTGAGATAGCCTCACAGCAGGACGTGGCGAGCAGCTACTTCCTTCCAATCATATTCGGGTTGCTCTTCCTCTTTTCCATCCTCTTCTCCTCGGGCTTTCTGTTCCAGAGCGTGACGGAGGAGAAAGAGAACAGGG
>CAZBET010000094.1:0-6469 GCA_964490995.1 uncultured Dehalococcoidia bacterium | reverse complement strand
GTAGATGTTGTTCGGTGCGTAGTTCGGGGCGGCAAATACCAACCGCGTCGCGAAAAAGCCGACCACTGACGGATAATAATCAGTTGCCTTGAACAGACTCGCCGTAACGGCGTAGTTCGCCACGCTTATCGTAGGCTCCGTGAGTGCCCACGCGGTGTCGCTCGATTCGGTGGTGTGCACCAACTTCTTCGGCTTCCAGCTCGCATGGACGATATACATGATGTTCGCGCCATCGAAGTCCCAATCGAGTTCGGCGATTTCTGCTTCTGTCCATGCCGTCACACCAGCTCCTGCCGTGGTGATGGTGTGGACGAGAACTCCGGTGCTCGCCTTGTAGATTCTGATCCCCGAGACGAACAGTTCGAGGTGATATTGATTCACCGGCCCCTGCCACGGGATGAGGCGACCCTTCACGGAGTGGCTGTAGGAATCGGCCACGTAGATCGTCCCCGGCCTACGCTCGACTCCGCCCTGCAGATGCGGGACAAAGTTCTCGATAGTACGGGCGCCCTTCTGGTAGGCTGGAAGGTCGGACCTCCCGAGCATCCGCGGCGACTCTTCCCCTGCCGAGAAGTCCGAGAAGATCGGGTGAGCGATCACGTCACTTCCTCCCACTTCACGGGAGCGACCAGCTCGCCCTCGACATCCTCATCCTCGCGAACCTTCCCCTGCGTGTCGGCCCAGCGGGCTTTCAGCATGTCCCGCTCCGAGAGCTGCTCCTTGAGCTGCGTTTCCTTTGCGGCAATCTTCGGGGCCAGCAGCGCAGCGAGCTTCCCAGCGATCGCTCTCCCGAGAGCGGTGTCGATCTCGGTCGGGTTGACGATCTGATAGGTGAAAACGAGCGTCAGCTCACTCTCGTTGGAGAGGATGACCTGACCCTCTCTTTTCCATGGACTGTCGGGATCGACGCTCTGTATCTTGAGGCAGAGCGGGTAGACGGGAATCTGAAACTGGTACTCCCACAGCTCGCTTGTCGGAGCGGTGGAAAGAGGTGCGAGCGCCATACGGGCCGTGGCGCAGGCCCAATCGTGCTCGACGAGGCATTCATCGACGACCTGACGATACAGTGCGTTGCAGAGTTTCGCGTTCGCGGTGTCTTCGGTCAGAGACGCAATGATGTTGCTCCCCAGGCTGATGAGAGCCTGATTGCAGATCGCAACCCACGATGCAGCCATGCAGAACCTCCCGGGGAGCTTCCCCTATTCCTTCTTCTTTGCCTTCTTCGGCTCCTTCGACTCCTGCGCTTCCACTTTCTCCGGAGAGTCCACCCGTTTGAACAGGTGAAGCGGAGCGTCCTCCTCGTTCAGCTCGAAGACGGTCTTGCCACCGTCGGGCTCGAAGAGCCTCTGGTGGCGCTCGGGCGTGTAGGCGATCCCTGCCTTGATGCAGATGTACTTCGCCATGCTACGGACCCTTGTGCCAGACGCCATCCTCGAAGAACTTCTTCTGGATGCGAAGCATCTCGTTGTCTTCCCACTTCGTCGTGGGTGCGCTTCCCAGCTTCGTGTGGTAGGCCGTGAGGAAAGCGATTTCTCTCGGGCTCATGCCTCTGAGATCACCATCGAGAGCGTTCAGCCATACGATCAGAGCCGCCGCTCTCGCATCCGTGTTCAGCATCTTCTGCCCCTTTCAAGGCGCCCGGGGGTCGCCCCCCGGGCCCCAAGCCAGTTGTGGACTACGCTGCTACTTGCCAGCGTAGAAGAGAGCGTCCGCCTTGCCCGCCGAGTTGGCGCCGACGTTGACGAACACGACCTTGACGTAGCGCTGCAGCTTCGGCAGCGAGGGCAGGGGGGTGTCCAGAAGGACCTTCCCGGCCAGCGCCGAGGCAACCGCGACCACGTCGCCGTAGAGCCGCTTCACGTAGGTGCCACCCTCGGTGTCGCAGTCGGCCACGGCGGCCTGGATGGACGTGCCACCCGTGACTGCGGTCGTGATGACAACGCGCACCCGCATCGGGAGGCCGGTGCCGATGTCGCTCTCCGCGCTCAGCGTGTCCACGAGGTCGGTGCTCGAAAAGTCGGCACCAGAGGCGAAGCAGTTGGCGTTGTCGTGAACGATCCATTTCTTGTCCATGATCATAGGATGTTCCTCCTTACGCCATGACCGCTTCGGTGATGACGATCTGGTCAAGACGCCGAACGGGGCACCCGTTGAAGTGCAGCGTCGGCTTCCCCCAGGCGTCCTCGATGGTGTAGTTCACGTTCGCGCGGTTCTTGAGGGCGATCCGCATCTGAACCATCACCACCTTCGGAACATAGATGACCACGTTTTCGAGGTCAGGCATGTTCTCCAACACTTCGATGAGATCGTCCTCGTTGAAGATGTTGGCGGAGCCAGTGGGCATGACGTTGCAGATTCTCTGGTAGCACCGGGGGTCTTCGATGACCAGCCCGAAGTTGATCCCGAAGTGCGACACGACAACCGTGTAGGGGTTGCTGGACGCATCGTGGATCAGCTGCCTGCCGAGGTCTTCCTCGACGACAGCGTTTCTGCCTCCTCGGGGGTAAACGGCGTACACGCCGCCCTGCCCGTGCTTGACACAGTAAATCGACGTTACTGCGCCAGCCGCGGCACCCCCTGCGCTCTTGCCCGACGGCGCCGCGATGAGCGAGGCGAGGGTCGGGAAGCGAGGCAGGAATCCATCGATCTTCTCGGGATCGGTTGCTTTCGATGCGTAGAGGCAGGTGGTGTTGAATGTCTTGGACATCCCACGAATCACCATGAGGTTCCTCTGCGCCCTGAACTGCTCGGGATCGCGCATGCGCCTGAGCAGCCGCTCGTCGATGCGGGAGTACGTTTCCAGCATCGCGAGCCCCTCCACGACCTGTTTGGTCTTCGCGGTCGCGTAGCTGACACCCTGGTTGATGATCCCGAAGGTGCCCGCAGGCTCCGTCAGGGACTGCGTGATGGTGTGCGAGGTGAAATCGTTCGCCTCGTACCATCGGAAGTCCTTGATCAGATCGCCGACCGACCAAAGGGTGTTGATGATCCTCGCGGTGTTTCCGTTCGGATCGTGACCCTTCATCAGATCGAGGAGGGTATATTCGGTGGACGTATCGATAGTCGCCATCGGTAGCCCCTCCTATGGGCTATTCGATGGGTTTACCGTAGAACTCCCTCATCCAAGGATACTGCAGCGGCAGGTCCTTGCGGTCGTTGTCGGAAGGCTTCTGCCCGGCCTGCCTGTCAGCGACAAGCGAGTCGGGTGAGATGAGCTTCGAGGCTTTCACGAGCGCTCGAATCAGGCGGGGAGAGTCTCCGAGCAGATTCTCATCGAGCTCTTTGATCAGCTCTTCGCCTCCGAGGAGACGTGCTACCTGACCAGCAGCTTTGATGTTCGACTCGTACTCGCCCTTGTATTCGGCGCGAAGGTCGGCCTCGTACTTCTTTCTCCGCTCGGCGATTTCCTTGGCTTCTCTCTCTTCGTCAGCCTTGTCTGCCGCCAGAGCTTTCTGCGCTTCCTCGGACACTCTCCCTTGGAGCGTGAAGTACAGTGCCTGCGCTGCTTTGGTCGTGAGGCCAGCTTCTCTGGCTGCCTTCTTGAACCACGCATCGAAGTCAGGCGATGACTTCCAGTCCTTCGGGAGCTTCGAGGGATCGAAGGTATACCCATCCTCCGTTTCTGGCACACCAATCGCTTTGCGAAAGGCGGCCAGCTCCTCGGGCGTCGCATTGTCTCCCGGGACCTGGAAGCTCTTGCCGTTCCGTTCGTAGAGATCGACCGCTTGCCTTGCGAAGTCGGTGACGTTACCGGCTCCCTTGACCATCGGATGATCCCGCAGTTCGGACGCGACACCAGCTCTCCACCCGAGCGACTGCGCGCCAGCCTGTGCCGTGTTGCCCTGGGTCCCTTCGCTCCCTCCGCTCGCCAGCGTTGTTCGCGTTGTTTCGTCCGGCATCACTTGCCCTCTGCCCCTGTGGGGGCCAGCTGCTCTTCCCATTCGGGTTCAGCAGCCATGAGTTGTTCGACGAGCTCCAAGCGCCCTTCTGCCGTGCGGAAAGTCCACCCGACAAGCACCATGAGCCGTCGAGCGAAGTTCAGGCGAGCAACGCTCGCCGAATCGCCATCGTTGGTCTGCTCGAAGAAGCCGAGTTCCTCGAGCATGTCTGCCAGTACCTCGCGTCCGAGTTCGGTGTTGAATACCTGCCGGTAGAGTCTTACCTTCTCGTCACGCTTACTCACCGAACTCCTCCTCATCTGCAGCAGTATCATGCTCGCGGCGCATTTTCAACTCCTTCACCGTGAGGTACTTCTCCACCCGCCTTCGGCACCAGATTTCTGACGAATAGAAAAGCTGCAAGGAGCCATCGGACAAGAGGTGACCGGTACAGGTTGGTGTCGCGGAATGTGAGAGCGATATGTTCAGCTGCGCGAGATTCGGTCCAACCAGCTTCACCGAAAGGAACGGAAGCTGGAAGCTGAGATGCAAGCTGCACTCGAACGGCTTCTGGCGAGGCAGTCCGAGGCCCGGTATACCAATAGTCGAAATAGACTCGTAGGGCTTTCCCGGCGTCGGTCCAGCTCTTGAGATCAGGTTTCCGAGATAGAGTCGGTAACCGTATGCCATTCATCAACTCGCTGCCACCGTCGGGATGCAGACCGTGAGGTCGCACCACTCCTTCGTGGCCGTCTGGTCGATGCAGACGACCGTTACGACATCGGCGTCCATCTCTGTCCCCGACAACTGAATCTCGACGAGCACGCTTGCCGCTGGGCTCACCGTGGGAAGCGTGGCGAGGTTCACGAGGCCACCTCCGTCCTTGTCCACCTTGAAGTCGCCAGCTGCAAGCGTCGGGCTCGACTTGAAGCTCGGTGGAGTCGCGGCATCGGCGAGGGAGACGCGGAACTTGAAGGCAGCTCCTTTGATCGGTGGGTTGTACGCCATCAGACTACCCCCAGCTGGTACGTCGGCATCGCTGTCCTGGCCCCCGCCGGGCAGTTCTCGACCTCGCTCGCGTAGAGCGCTGCGGCCACGATCTCATACCCTGCCTCGAATGCGTCGATGCGGAATCCGAAGCTGTTGCCCTCGGTGATCGGCATTTCCCAAAACGGGAACACGAGTCCGCACACTCCACTGAGCTCGGTCTGCATCACGTCGACGGCCATGACGGGCATCCCGTTGTAGACGATGTACCCCTTGCCCGAGTACAGGTCGATGTGCCGCGTCGAGATGATGATCGAGTCCCAATAGAGCGTGCGTCCTGCGGGAACGGTGTAGAGCGGGAAGGAGACGGCGGGGGTTCCGTCGGCGGGACCCTTGATGCACTCCTCGACCTTCGTTCCGTCGTCGAGTGTCCCGTGGAGCTCCATGTAGATCATGCGGCGGACGTTCGTTCCACCGGTGATGTACACGTCGATGGCGACGCCCGCTGCGATCTCCATGTCGTACCCGAGGATCATCAGTTCGTTTTCGGCGTTGTAATCATCGGCTCCACCGATATATCCGCTGAGTCCCGTCCAGTTGAGACGGTGTTCGAGCTTGACCGTCGTGTCGAATCGAACCTGCACGCGGCATCCATCCTGCGCGGCGGTGTACGCACCAGAGAGCAGCAGCTTCTCGAAGTCGCACGTCACGGCCATGCAGTTCACCTTGCCGGTGTTCCCAGCAGCGGGCTTGTAGCGCATCATCGAGGTCTGCCCGAGAGTCGGAGACATCATGGTGAGCAGCACGCGGTCGGTGTTGTCGCCGAAGTCCGCGATCTCGTCGAACTGCTTCTCGTTGTACTCGAATGCGCTGCTCATGCGGCACTCGCGTTAATGACGTAGCAGGACCACCACCGATTGACTGCCGTGGTCCCACCGAGCCCCTGCGTGAGTAGGCCCTGCCCTGCGGAGAAGAGGACTCCACTTCCCATCGGGATGATCACGAGGCGTGGGGTGAACATCTTCGCGGTCATCACCGCACCGTTCATCTTCGTCTCGAACTTCGTTGCCCATCTCTTCGAGGAAGCATCCAGCATGGCCGCAACTCGCATCCAACCGTAGTCGATTGTTACCGGTACCGGTATAGTCGGCTCGACGTTGAGCAAGACCATGAGAAGGTTCCCCGTGAAACCTTCGTCGACGTTCCACTCGTGAACGCGGAACCAGCGCTGCAGAGGGTCGGCGTCGTTCGGCGGGAACGGGGCGAGTCCAGCGATGTAGATGTAGTTGGACTCAAACCGCAGCCCCATGCCTCACCTCGACCTCTTCCATCCCGCGCGGGGGAGTGTAGCGGATCGAACGGCACTTCACGGGGGATGTGTGCAAGCCTTCGAGGACGAACTCGATGTCGACTTCGTTCTGGTTCCCGACCTGCACACCGATTCCATCCAGCGTCGGCGACCACTCCTGCATCATGCCCTCGGACACCTCCGAGATCATCGGGTAGATCAGATCGGGAGGCAGCTTCACCTGCCATGGGCGCCACTTCGTGAGAGCCTGCCGCTTCACCTCGGAACGGATGTCGGAGAGCAGCTTCTTGTCGCG
>CAZBET010000093.1:0-6519 GCA_964490995.1 uncultured Dehalococcoidia bacterium | reverse complement strand
TGGACGCAGTGGTTCTTCCTCAAGCTCTACGAGGCCGGCCTCGCCTACCGGGCCAAGGCTCCCGCCAACTGGTGCTCCCAGTGCCAGACAACACTGGCGAACGAGCAGGTTGTGGGCGAGGGCCTCTGCGAACGCTGCGGCACGCCTGTGATCAGGCGGGACATGGAGCAGTGGTTCTTCAGGATCACCAGGTACGCGGACGAGCTTCTGGAACATCGCGTCATCGAATGGCCGGAGCGCGTGAAGCTGATGCAGCGCAACTGGATCGGCAAGAGCTCCGGCGTGGAGATTTCGTTCGGACTCGATGTCAAAGGCGTGAAGGAGAAGGACATCCGCGTCTTTACGACGCGCCCCGACACCATCTTCGGCGTCACCTTCCTCGTCTTCGCCCCGGAACATCCGCTTGTGGCCGGGCTGACCGCTCCCGAGCAGCGGGCAGAAGTCGAACGATACGTTCAGCGGGCCCGCAGCCAGACCGAGATCGAGAGGCTGTCCACGGAGAAGGAGAAGACTGGCGTCTTCATCGGCGCCTATGCTGTCAACAAGCTCAACGGCGAGAATGTGCCGATCTGGATAGCGGACTACGTCCTGCTCAGCTACGGCACCGGCGCAGTGATGGGAGTCCCCGCGCATGACCAGCGTGACTTCGAGTTTGCCCACGACTACAACGTGCCCATCAGGGTCGTCATCGCCCCCGAGGGGTGGTCGGGCCAGGAGCTCAAAGAGGCGTACGTGGGCGCGGGCACGATGGTCAACTCCGCCCAGTTCGACGGCATGCCCAGTGAGCAGGGCATGGAGGCCATCTCTGATTTCATGGAGGCCAAAGGATACGGCAAGCGCACCACAAGCTACCGGATTCGCGACTGGCTCATATCACGCCAGAGGTACTGGGGCGCTCCGATCCCCATCATCTATTGTCCCAAGTGCGGTGTCGTTCCCGTCCCTGAGAAAGACCTGCCTGTGCTTCTGCCCGAGGATGCCGAGTTCAGGCCCACAGGCGAGTCGCCCCTCACCTACTGCCGGTCCTTCGTCAACACGGCTTGCCCCAGATGCGGGGCGAAAGCCAGACGCGAGACCGACACAATGGACACGTTCATGTGCTCCAACTGGTATTTCCTGCGTTACACCAGCCCCGGCTACGACAAGGGCCCGGTCGACCCCAGGAATCTGGCCTACTGGATGCCCGTCGACCAGTACACGGGCGGGGCGGAGCATGCCACGATGCATCTGCTTTACGCCCGTTTCTTTAACAAGGCGCTCAGAGACCTCGGGCTGGTGAAGTTCGACGAGCCCTTCGACCGGCTCTTCAACCAGGGCACGATTGTGCTGGAGCACCAGAAGATGAGCAAGTCAAAGGGCAACGTCGTCAACCCGGACGACTACGTGGCCAGGCTGGGCGCAGACACGGTGCGCGGCTATCTCATGTTTGTCGGGCCGTGGGACCAGGGCGGCGGATGGGATGACAGCGGCATCAGCGGCATCTGGCGCTGGCTCAACCGCGTGTGGAATCTGGTTCTGGAGGAGCAAGCGGGCAAGAGTCTGCCGCAGATGGACAAGGCTGCCCAGGCGGAGTTCCGCCGTCAGACACACAAGACCACGAAGCGGGTCACCGAAGACATGGAGAAGTTCCACTTCAATACGATGCTGGCTGCTCTCATGGAGTTCACCAACTACATGGGCAAGGTCAAGGAGGAGAGCTCGGCAGCCAACGATGCCTGGCGCGAAGCCGTCGACACCCTGCTGCTGCTCATCGCCCCTACAGCGCCTCACATGGCCGAGGAACTGTGGGAACGGACCGGCCATTCTTACAGCATCCACAATCAGGCCTTCCCGTCGTGGAAGGAGGAGCTGGTCGCCGAGGAGCACACCACACTGGTGATTCAGGTGAACGGCAAGCTTCGAGACCGGTTGACGGTCCCTGCCTCTATCACGGAGTCCGAGGCCCGTGAGCTTGCCCTGAGCCGAGAACGGGTCAGGGCCCACACAGACGGCAAGAAGATAAAGAACGTAATCTACGTGCCCGGGCGCTTGCTGAACGTGGTGGTCAGCTAGGGGAGCCGCCCCGGCGGCGCACGGGCTGCAATAGATTTGGAGATGTTCCCATGATGAAAGAGATCCGTGTTCACGCGCGAGCCGGGCAGGGAGCGATCACGACGGCCACTATCCTGGCCAACGCTGCCTTCGAGGACGGCAAATACGCCCTGTCTTTTCCCACCTTCGGGGCGGCACGCATGGGCGCGCCCATGAACGCCTTCGTGCGCATCGGCGATGCTCCGATTCGTGTGCGCAGCCAGATATACAAGCCCGACTACGTGCTGGTGCAGGACCCCACCCTGATGAGGGGCTACGACGTAGTAGCCGGCCTGAAGCCGGACGGCCTCGCTGTCATCAACACCCCAAAGAAGCCTTCCGAGCTGACGCTGAAGACGCAGGCCAAGGTGGTGACCGTGCCGGCGTCCCGAATCGCCAAGGAGATTATGGGACGCGCCGACCGTGTCAACACGGCCCTCATCGGTGCCTTCATCGCGGTGACAAGCGAGCTGAGCCTGGAGTCGCTCGAAAGGGCTATCAACTCCCGTTTTTCCGGCAAGGCAGCGGAGAGCAACTGGAAGGCGCTCCTTGCCGCCTACAACGAGGTCAAGAACAGGGGGAACGGCGCATGAAAATCACACTGGGCACGGTGACCCCACCCGGGGGAAGCCGAGTCAACAAGACGGGAGCCTGGCGCACTTCGGTCAAGCCTCGCTTCTTGCAGCAGAAGTGCGTTGCCTGCAACCTGTGTGCACTGTGCTGTCCTGAGGGCTGCATCTTCGGCACGGGGCAGAGAACCTACTATGCCAACGAGGACTTCTGTAAGGGCTGCGGCATCTGCGCCAGCGTTTGTCCGATGCATGACATCGAGATGATACCGGAGGCAGCGGAAGATGCTTAAAGGAAAAATGATCCAGGGTTGCCGGGCAATTGCCGAGATGACCAGTCTATGCCGTCCCAAAGTGATTTCGGCCTATCCCATAACGCCGCAGACCCTCATCGTCGAGGAACTGGCTACGATAGTAGCCGACGGCAGATTGGAGACGGAATTCATCAACGTTGAGGGCGAGCATTCGGCGGCGTCTCTGGTCCTGGGCGCCAGCGCCACAGGCGTTCGGGTCTTCACGGCTACCTCCTCTCAGGGCCTTCTGCTCATGGGCGAGGTGGTATTCAATATCGCGGGAATGCGGCTTCCCGTGGTCATGGTCAACGCCAACCGCTCGGTCTCAGCGCCGCTGAACATCTGGACCGACCAGCAGGACTCGATGATCATGAGGGACAGCGGCTGGCTCCAGATGTATGCGGAGAACAACCAGGATGCTTGTGACCTGATCCTGCAGGCCTATCGAATCGCCGAAGACCACCGTGTGATGCTGCCGGTGATGGTATGCGTGGACGGCTTCGTGTTGCCGCACGCCTTCGAGGTGGTCGACCTGCCGAGCCAGCAGCAAGTGGATGCCTTCCTGCCTCCGTTCAAGCCCCTGTACCGCCTAGACCCCGACCATCCCTACACAATGGGCGCTTTCGCCGAGCCCGACAAGTACATGGAGACGCGGTACATGATGCATCGCGCTATGGAGGCAGCGATTCCCGTAGTGGAGGAGGTGGGGCGCGAGTTCGAGCAGGCTTTCGGCCGCGCATCCGGCGGCCTCTTTGAGAAGTACCGCGTCGATGACGCCTCGACGGTGGTTATTGCCCTGGGCTCCATGGCAGGGACGCTGAAGGATGTGGTTGACGAACTCAGGGGCAAGGGCCAGAAGGTTGGCGTGCTGCGTCTCATAACCTACCGGCCATTCCCCCAGGAGGCTCTGTACGAGGCCCTGAAAGGCGCTCAGAACATCGTCGTTATGGAGAAGGCCATTTCTGTGGGCAGCAGTTCGCCGGTTGCTTCCGAGTTGAGGTCTGTCTTCCATGGCCGGCCGTCCAGCCCCAGGATCAGCGCCTTCGTCATCGGCCTGGGCGGCAGGGACGTGACCTTGGACGACCTGAAGGCCGCTGTGGCCAAAGGGCAGCAGGGGCTGACGGACCTCGACTTCGTTGGCTTGCGGACGGACCTGGAACTGGAGGGCATCAATGCTTGACGTGAAGGAACGCGACAAGTTCGCCGACCATCTTCTGGCTTCGGGACACACCGCGTGCCCGGGATGCGGCCAGGCGCTGGCCGCCCGCCTCGTGGTGAGAGCAGCCGGGCGCAACGTGATCATAGTCAATTCGACGGGATGCCTGGAGATCTTCACCACCAAGTACCTCGAGTCGGCGTGGGAAGTGCCCTGGATCCACTCGTTGTTCGAGAACACGGCCGCGGTGGCGTCGGGAGTCGAAGCAGCCTTGAAGGCCATCGGCCGTCTGGACAAGGTCCGGGTCATCGCCCAGGGCGGCGACGGTTCCACCTTCGACATCGGCTTTGGCGCCATCTCAGGGATGTTCGAACGGGGCCACGACATCCTCTACGTCTGCTACGACAACGAAGCATATATGAACACCGGCATACAGCGCAGCGGCTCAACCCCACACTACGCGCGTACCACCACCAGTCCTCCCGGGCGCGCTTCTACGGGCAATCCCTTGCCGAAGAAGGACATGCCGCAGATTGCCCTCGCGCACGGCATACCCTACGTGGCTACTTCATCGGTGGGCTATCCCATGGACCTTGACCGGAAGATCAGGAAGGCCCTTTCGATACGCGGGCCCAAATATGTGCAGATACACGTCCCCTGCCCTCTGGGGTGGGGTACGGAGCCGTCGCGCACCCTCGACTACGCCAGGCTGGCGGTGAATACCGGCCTGTACCCCCTCTACGAAGTGGAGAACGGCGTGACGAAGGTGCTCCGGATACCACGGAGGGCGCCCGTAGAGGAGTACCTGAAGGGCCAGGTGCGGTTCGCGCACCTCTTCGGCAAAGAGGACAGGACGAAGCAGATCGCGGATATTCAGAAGGTGGCGGACGACAACATTCAGAAGTACGGGTTGCTGGGCAAGTAGGCATTGGCAGATTCGGGCAAGGTTGGGGGCACGGCATGCCGTGCCCCTACCTGTCTCGCCCTGTCCTTCCCGCGCAGGCGGGAATCCAGAACTCGTCGCCTCCTGGTTCCGCAGGAGTGAGTGAGCATATCATAGAGCGGGTGCTCTGCCACCCGCCCACCCCGGCAGGGGACATAGCCCCTGCCCTATGACTGTAAGCTGGAGCCGTGACTACGCAGGTCTACAGGCTCATCGATACCCACGCGCACCTTGATGAAGTGCCGGACGTGGAGAAGGCCATCGAGGACGCGAAGCGGGTGGGCGTTGTCGCTATCGTCGCCGTCGGGCAGGACTACGACTCCAATCTGAAGGTCCTGGACCTGGCTGCGAAGTACAATGGTTTCGTCTATCCGGCCCTCGGCCTGCACCCCTGGGCCGTGGGCGCGATGAGCGGCCAACAAGCCGAGAACACCTTCCGGCTGGTCGAGGACAACATCAGACTGGCGGTTGCCATCGGCGAGATCGGCCTGGACTATGACAAACGCGTGAGGGCTGCGGCCGACAAAGAGCCTCAGAAGGACGCGTGCAGGACCATGCTGGAGCTTGCGCGCAGATACGACAAACCTGTCAGCTTCCACAGCCGATACTCATGGAAGGACAGCTTCGACCTGGTCAGGGAAGCTGGCATGAAGAAGACGGTGTTTCACTGGTACGCGGGGTTCTCCAGCGTTCTGAGGGAGATCATCGCCGCGGGCTACTTCATCTCGGCCACCCCTGCCGCAGAGTACCACGATGAGCACAGAAGGGCCGTCAGGGAAACGCCCATCGAGAGACTGCTCCTGGAAACGGACTGCCCCGTCAGTTATGGCAGGGAGACCAAATGGGAATCCCGCCCCGCAGACATCGTGAAGACGCTCAAAGCCGTCTCCCAGCTAAGGGGAATGGCCGAGGACGTCCTCGCCGAGACAACCACCGAAAACGCGGTGCAGTTTTTCGGCCTACGCACGCCGACTGAGCGAACCTGACCGGCCCTCGGCCCACGGCGGGTTCAAATTCGTTGCACCCGACCTCCCTGCTCGCTGACGGAACCAAAACGTGTGCTCTGTCGTCTCAATTAGTGTAGAAGACCAGAGATAGACGGCAGCGCAACCGCAACGTGCTGCATGATCGCGGGCTCTGGTCTTTCTTTGTACCTCGGAATGGTCTTCGTCTTCTTCTGCCCTCCTCAATCCTGCGTCTCGACTAGCAGGGCAGCCATCAGGTGGGCATGGTCCAGCCTGTATGTGGCGATGGTGGCACTTCGATTCCCATTGGGACGTTCGCCATTGTATAATATACATCTGGCTGACGATGGGTGACAGCCTGCGGGAAAGAGAGGTTGAGCGTGGCAATAGCTGTTATCGAGAAGAAGTGCTCAGGTTGTGCTCTATGCGTTCTAATCTGCCCACAGGAGGCGATGAGAATGCCGCCATCCTTCATCGTCGACATTGATGAAAAGAGGTGCAATGATTGTCGAGAGTGCCTGGG
>CAZBET010000092.1:0-6528 GCA_964490995.1 uncultured Dehalococcoidia bacterium | reverse complement strand
TCAAGTACCAGGGCCTATTCTCGCAGCTTGAGCTGGAGGCGAGAGAGGCCCGTAGGGGCAGGTGGCAGACGGAGTGAAGCCGAGAGGCAAACGCCGCCCGGCCTTCGCTTCACGCTCCTGCGCTGTACAATAGTGCCGGAAGTCTGATCCTCGAAGAAAGGACCTGGCGTGGAAGAACTAGGCCTACTGGCGACCATGGCGATTGGGCTGGTTGTTGCCCTGGTCGGGGGTGCGGCGGCGCGCCGTCTGAAGCTGCCGGTAGTCGTCGGCTATCTGCTCGGCGGGATGCTGATCGGCCCCAACGGTCTGGCGCTGATTCGCGACGTAGGTGACGTTGAGACGCTGGCCACGATTGGGGTGGTGCTGCTGATGTTCACTCTCGGCATCGAGTTGTCCCTCAAGTCGCTGAGGGAGGTCGGCCGGGTTGCCGTAATCGGTGGGGCGGCCCAAATCGCAGCCACAGCGGCGTTGGGGTTGTTGGTGGGCCGACTGCTGGGCTGGTCGCTGATGGAGGCAGGCTTGTTCGGGGCGTTCGTTGCGATGAGCAGCACGATCGTGGTGCTGAAGACGCTGATGGACCGCGGTGAACTGGGAAGCCCGCATGGCCGAGTGATGATCGGCATTCTTCTGGTGCAGGACCTCTGCGTGGTTCCCATGATGGTCGTCCTGCCTTCGCTCGGCGGGACGGGGGCGGGTCTTTTTGTGGCACTGGGCTGGGCTGTGGTGAAGGGCGTCGTGTTCGTAGCGGCGATACTCGTCCTGGGCTTTCTGGTGCTCCCACGTTTCATGAGGAGGGTAGCTGAGGGGCAGTCGCGGGAGCTATTCCTGCTTGCAGTGGTAAGCCTCTGTCTCGGTGCGGCCTTTGGCGCTTACTATGTGGGGCTGTCGATAGCGCTGGGCGCCTTCCTTGCAGGCCTGCTTGTCAGCGAATCCGAGTACGGGCATCAAGCCCTGGCCGACATCAAACCCCTGAGGGACGTATTTGCCGCACTCTTCTTTGTGTCTCTGGGCATGCTGGCTTCTCCCGGCTTCATTCTGGACAGCCCGAGGGTGGTGGCGGCCGTAGTGGCGGCGGTCGTGCTGGGCAAGTTCGTCATCGCCGCCATTGTTACCCGGATATTCGGGTACAGCGCCAAGACCTCCCTGTTCGTCGGCAGCGGGCTTTTCCAGATAGGCGAATTCAGCTTCGTCCTGGCCGCCACGGCGCTCGGAACGGGCCTGATATCTGAGACCGTCTACTCACTCACGCTGACGACGGCTGTGATCACGATACTGCTGACCCCGTTCGGCATGGGTTTGACCTCGGGGGTGTACCACCGTCTCATACAGGTAAGAGGGATATCGAAGCTCCTGGCTCGTGGGGTCGACCCGGTGGTCTCGGAGGAAGGGATGCCGCTGAGGAACCATGTGGTCATCTGTGGCTACGGCCGGACGGCGATGAATCTGGCACGCGTGCTGGGGCGGAGGAAGTTCTCATGCGTCGTTATCGACATCGACCCCCGGGCTATCGATGCCGCGCACGATAACGGCATTCCCTGCATCTACGGCGATGCCGGCAATCCCGAGATTCTGGCTCAGGCGGGAGTTGAACGGGCCAAGGTGCTGGTGATAACCTTCCCTGATCCGGCGGCTGCGAGACTGGCGGTAGCGAACGCCCGCAGGGTCAACCCCAGGCTGGACGTGGTGGCGCGTGTCCACAGGGATGAGGACAGGGACGTCCTGCAGAGAATCGGGGTCGCCGGAGTAGTGCGCCCGGAGGTGGAGGCGGGGCTCGAAATCATACGGCACACGCTGCACCGCTTCGGCTTGACCAGTCAGGAGATAGAGTACATCATCAGCGGCCTCAGGGAGGAGCAGACGTGACACCGATTCGGTGTTGCCGCCCGCGGGCGCTCCGGGGCGGTCAGGGGGGCAGGCGACGCCTTCTCAATCTCGCGGCTCTTGAGGCGCCCATCAGAAGTCGAGCTATCGAGGCTGGAAAGCCTCTCCCACAGAATGGCTTATGTTGTGGGAGGGCCTTTCCAGGCCCGAGCGGGCAGGCGACGGCGTTGAAGGCTCCTATCCATCCGGTGTAGAATAGTCCCGAATTGGCCCGGAGGGACTTCCGAATGACCGGGCGATCGCTTCGTCCGCCGGAGGCGGACTCGTGATGACAGCCGACAGCCCGTCTTTATGATGAGCCAGTTGACGTTCTGTGGTGAAGGAGCGGTGCCGATGAAGGTGCCCAGGTGCAAGGGGATGCGTGACCTGCTGCCTGAGGACATGGCGAGGTTTCGCCGGGTAGAGACGGAGTTCCGAAGCTGCTGCACCGGGTGGGGCTACCAGGAGATCAGGACCCCCACCCTGGAGTACCTGCACCTGTTTACGTCCGCGGGAACGCTTTCGCCCGAGATGTTGGGACGGGTCTACTCCTTCCTCGACTGGGATGGGTGGAGCGGGGAGCGGGTCGTGCTCAGGCCTGACGGAACCATCCCCACTGCCAGACTGTACGTCGAGAACTACGAGAGCCTGCCTATAGCCAGGCTTTTCTATGTCGAGAACGTGTTTGCCTTTGAGGGCTCGGGCAGGGAGTCCAGGGAGCGGTGGCAATGCGGCGCGGAGCTGATTGGGGGGAGGAAGCCCGAGGGGGACGTTGAGTTGATCTCGCTGGGGCTTGAGACTCTGGCAGGGCTTGGCATCGAGCCTGTGGAGATTCGCGTGGCTCACGCTGGATTGCTCAGGGCGTTCCTCGAAGGACTGGGGTTGAGCGGTGAGAGGAAGGCGGACATAGTGGACAAGGTCTTCGCCGGCGATATGGGTGCCCTGAGCGAAGCGAAGGGCCTGAAGCCCGACACGACGAAGCAACTGCAGATTCTGTTCGGCACGAAGGGAAGTTCGCCGAGGTTCGTGGAAAACCTCAGGAGCGTCATGGTGCCCTCGGTGTCGGGCATCGAATCCAGCCTCAACGAGCTGGCCAGGATCGCCAGTTTGCTTTCCTACCTCGACCTCAACTACCAGATTGATTTCACCTCGGGGAGGGGCTTCGAATACTACACTGGGATCATCTTCGCGTTCTACGGTGGCGGGCGGAGGCTGGGTGGGGGCGGCAGGTACGATGAGCTGATACCCGTCGTGGGGGGAAAGGACGTCTGGGCCTCGGGGTTCGCCCTCTACATGGACGAGCTGATGAGCATGCTTGAAGAGCCGCCGCGGCGGGAACGCGTCCTCGTCAAGGCGAAAGATGCCGAGGGGCTCAAGGCATCCCTTGCGGTGGCAAGGGCGTTGCGTGACGCAGGGTACACCGCTGAGTTCGACCTGGGATACACCGAAGCCGCTGGGTTCAGGTGGGTGGTTGACATGCGCAGCGACGAGGGGATCGAGTTGACCGATTGTTCGACGGGCAAGAAGCGGCGGAGGTCGTCCGCCGGGGAGCTATTGAAGCTCATTCGGGGGGTGCGGTGGGAGTGAAGCTGGCACTGCCCAAAGGGCAACTCCAGGAGTGCACGGCCGCGCTGCTGAAGGAAGCGGGTCTTGCCATAGGAGACTATCGAGAGGGCTCTCGGTCGTATCGGCCCCGCTGCCAAGCCTTGGGCGGCCTCTCCATCAAGGTGTTCCATGAGAAGGACATTGCTATCCAGGTGGCTATCGGCAACTACGATCTGGGCATTTGTCGCCTCGATTGGGTGGAGGAGCTGCTGGCCAGGTATCACAGCGACGCTGTGGTGAAGCTCCGCGACCTGGGATATGGGAAGCGAACCATCTACGCCGTTGCTGCTAACGGCCTTGGGGGCAGCGCCCTCGAGGCTTTGAATAGGCGTGCCGGGAGCCTACGTATTGTGAGCGAGTACCCAAACCTGGCGCACTCCTTCGCCTTGAGGCAAAGGCTGAGGAGATTCCAGATATTCCCCGTCTGGGGCGCGGCCTGCGTCTACCTGCCGGAGAACGCTGACCTGGCGTTGGTGGCCGAAACCTCGCCAAGCAGACTGGAGGAGCAGGGACTTGTCCCGGTCGAGACAATCCTCGAAAGCAGCGCTTGCCTGGTGGCCAACAAGAACAGCCTCGAAAGCAAGGACCTGAACCCGCTTCTGGGGACGCTGCTGAGTGCGGCGCTTAGAGGCGTTGAGGTCGAGGAGACTGGCCATGACGTGGTCGAAGCCCCGGTTGGGCACTCCGTTGGGGAAAGGCCCGCAGTCTCGTTGGCCCTGCCCGATGGCCACCAGAAGCGTCATACAGTCGCTTTTCTGAGGCGGGCAGGCATCGAAATCGAGGGGTATGGCGTGGGCCGCCAGAGCAGCCGGCCCCGCATCGGCAAAGATGGGGTCGTCGTGAAGGTCATCAGGCCCCAGGACATGCCGCAGCAGGTCGCCAACGGCAACTTCGACCTGGCCATCACCGGCAAGGACTGGCTTAAGGACCACCTCTTCCGCTTCCCTTCGAGTCCGGTTCAGGAGCTGCTCGACCTCGGGTTCGGCAGGGTCAGAATCGTGGCCGTGGTGGCGCAGGGCATGCCGGTCTCCAGCACCGAAGACTTGAGGATGTTGAAAAGAGACTACGCGTTGCGGGTGGCCTCGGAGTACGTCAACATAGCCGACAGATACGCCACTGACAATCATTTGACGCCGTACAGGCTCATACCTACGTGGGGGGCGACCGAGGCTTTCCTGCCGGAGGATGCCGACGTCTTGATCGAGAACACGGAGACCGGCTCAACCATAGCAGGGCATAACCTGAAGGTCATCGAGACCCTGTTTGAGTCCTCGGCCTGTCTCATAGGAAACCCCGAGGCCGTGCGCCGTCCGAAAAAGAGAAGGACGATATCACGCCTCGTTGAAGCCATGCGGCAGGGCCCGGGGACCTGAGCCGCCTTCTGAGAAAGGAACCTGTTGCCTCCGATCTGTCTTCATCTGGGCATTGCGGAGGGGGCAATATCGTTGCTGCGTCACCCTGTTGTGGATGAGAACCGTGGCTGCTACTACCTCGGGGCGACCGCGCCGGACATCCGTCTTCTCGTCGACGCGGGCCGTGAGGCAACTCACTTCGTCTCCCTCGATTGCGAAGATGACGTGAGCGGGGCGGAACTCATGTTTACGGCGCACCCCGAGCTCATAGACCACGCGGACTTGAACGCCGCAACCAGGTCGTTCGTCGCTGGCTATCTCTCCCATCTGGTCACCGATGAAGCCTGGATACGGCGGATTTACCGTCCTTTCTTCGGCAAACGGTCGCCGCTCGGCGGAGATGCTATGGCCAATCTGCTGGACCGGCTGCTCCAGTTCGAACTGGACCGCCGGGAGAGGCTCAATACCGGCTCCATGCTGAGGATACGTGCCGAATTGACCGAGGCGGCCTCCTCCGTTGCGGTTCCTTTCATCGAGGCTGCTAACCTCGAGAGGTGGCGCGAGTTCGTATTCGTTGCGGCTGGACGAAGAGCAAGGTGGGAAGACTTTCGCCGCTTCGCTGAGAAGTACCTGATTTGGATGCGGCAGATCACGCCGGAGGACCGGGAGACCTTCTTTGAGTCTTTTGACGCGAGGCTGGAGCACGTGCTGAACATGATTCCGGAGGACCGGCTTCAGGCATTCCGGAGGCAGTCCATTGAGAACTCAGTGAGGGTGGCCGGGGAGTACCTGGGATGAGGATAGTCAGGGGGTCGGAAGCCGCGAGGTCGCTGCTACAACGCTCGCCCGGGTTGCCTGTTGTCACCTCGGCAACGCTCAAACGCGGGATCAGGGCCGTCTTCTCTCAGGAGTTGACTGCCGAGGAGGCGGTGTCACGCATCATCAGCGATGTGCGCGCCTGGGGCGACAGTGCGCTGTTCGACTACACCAGACGCATCGATGGGGTGGAGCTCGCGGAGCTTGAGGTGGCCGGGAGGCAGACCAGGGGGGCGCGCAAGCTGCTGGGCAAGGAACTCATGGCGGCCCTGGAACTGGCTGCGAAGAGAGTGCGGCGATTCCATGTTGTGCAGAAGAGGAATCTGGGGCTGGAGTTCGTCGAGGGGGGGCTGGGATTCCTCGCGCGTCCTCTGGAACGCGTCGGTATCTACGTTCCCGGTGGAAAGGCATCGTACCCATCGACAGTGCTGATGACAGCGATACCGGCCAGGGTGGCCGGCGTCGGGGAGGTGGTGATGGCCACGCCGCCCTCTCCGGACGGCTCGGTGCCCGCGGCGACCCTGGCGGCGGCGCGCCTGGCGGGGGTGGATCGCGTCTTCAAGGTGGGTGGCGCCCAAGCTATCGCCGCCATGGCGTACGGCACGGAGTCCATTCCCAAAGTGGACAAGGTCTGCGGCCCCGGCAACATCTTCGTCACACTGGCCAAGAAGCAGGTCTATGGGGCCGTGGCCATAGACGGCCTGCACGGCCCAACAGAGACGGTCATTGTGGCGGATGGCTCGGCGAGCCCTGCCTTCTGCGCCGCCGACCTCCTGGCGCAGGCGGAACACGACGAGATGGCTTCCGCCATACTCATCACGACCTCGTCTCGCCTGGCGGTGGAGGCCAGCAGAGAGGTGAAACGCCAGCTCACAGGGCTGAAGCGCAGGTCGAT
>CAZBET010000091.1:2884-6551 GCA_964490995.1 uncultured Dehalococcoidia bacterium | reverse complement strand
TAATCCTCGATGCAAGGATAAAGCGGGAGATATGCGCGAATACAACCGGCTTTCTTGCGAACAGGGAGCGTCTCGAAGGCTATGGCATTCCTCCCAAAAGAGGCCTGCTACTTGTAGGCGAGCCGGGAACAGGCAAGACACTGGTGTGCAAGGCGCTCATGGCGGAGGCGCAGGGCATAACATGTATTCTTGCCCACGCGTATGCATTGGACGCGGATGAGTATATAACGGAGCTTTACGAGGTCGCTCAGGACCTGTCGCCCAGCATAGTATTCATCGAGGAAATCGATCTCATCGCACAGAACCGTGTCGAGTTGGGATATTCCAGGGGGCCAGCCCTGCTCTCCCTGATGTCTGCACTCGATGGGGTCGAGGAGCGCCGCGGGGTCGTCACCGTGGCTACAAGTAACTACCTAGAAATAATAGACAAGGCGATCGGACATCGCCCCTCCCGATTCGACCGTGTGATAAGACTTCCCTTGCCTTCACTAGAGGAAAGGAAACAACTG
Source organism: uncultured Dehalococcoidia bacterium (assembly GCA_964490995.1). GTDB lineage: Bacteria > Chloroflexota > Dehalococcoidia > SZUA-161 > SZUA-161 > CAZBET01. The sequence goes on along the minus strand of CAZBET010000091.1, from coordinate 6,042 downwards.
GTAGAACTGCTCAGTCGGAAGATACCTCTGGAGGAAGCTAGCAAGGCATACATCGCACGCAAAGCGGAGAATTGCACCCCGGCGCAGCTACAGGAGATTATGTACAGCCTTGCGATACAGCACTGCGGCGAGACGCCTGCAGAGGAGAGCCAAACCCTGGAACCTACCACCGATGACATTGACAACGCGATCTCCAAAACAAACGGCGGGAACAAGCAACGGCTAGGCTTTTCTCCCAAAGACAACCACAACGGGCACAGGAGGTGGAACATTGAGGTTTTGAGCTAGGGGTAGCAGGTGCGTGGTGGTCATGTACGGACTATGTGAGAGTAGAAAAGGAGGCCAACGCAAGTGAGGCAAAATGAGCTTCAAAGGCGCAGGGGCGAGATAGTCAGAGGGGTGCAGAAGCTGCTCATCGAGTTGGAGGGGCTTGATGATGAGCCCGAGGCTGAAGAGGCAGAGCGAGGCAATCAGAGCATCATAGATTTCTACTTACCGAGGGGGCTCCGCGACATACATAGACTGCCCAGACCGAGGTTGTGAGCAGATGAAGAAAACGCTGACGGTACTCGGCATACTGGTGGCAGTATTCCTCACGGCCTTTCTCGCGCTGGCGGCGCTGTTTTTGCTCTTGAGGCTGCTGCTTCCCAGACGAAGAGGGCCGGACTTCTATCTGCCGAGAGTGGGGGCTGACTTCTACCTTCCCAGGGCGCATAGGGACTTCTATGTACCCAAGGTCGGCCGGAGCTTCTACGTCCCGAAGCCACCGAAGCAGTAGTATGGGCCATCGCGGGGCACAATCAGATGACGAGTGCCGGTGTATCTGCTTTTCGCAGTGCGCCAAAGCGACGCCGTGGTCAGAAGTCGGGGACTTCGTATTCCTCGTCTACGGCGACTCCTTGGCTGCGCCTTCGACACCTTGACTGAGCGAAGCCTGAGGTGCATCCCCTTCAGGAACCCCAAAGTCTGCGGCCCGAGGGCCGCGCGAACTTGGAAACCCCCAAACCCCGCGCGCGTAGCGATTTCGCCCCAGCCGTTGTATAATCACGAAGTCGCAGACACGGAAACGAGACACAGTCAGAAGGAAATCGGATGGTATCCAAGCTGGCAATCACTGGTAAGGGTGGCGTCGGAAAGACGACGCTGGCCAGCGTCCTGGCCCGGCTGTACGCCGCGGACGGGCGCACCGTCCTGGCCATAGACGCCGACCCGGACGCGAACCTCGGCGCGTCGCTGGGCATAACCGCCAGAGAGCTGAGCCGCATCACGCCAATTGCGCAGATGGAGGCGCTGGTGCTGGAGCGGACCGGCGGCAAGCTGGGAACCGTCGGCGGGTTCTTCAAGTTGAATCCGAAGGTGGACGACATACCGGAACGTTTCTCCGTCAACAAGAACGGCGTGAAGCTCCTGGTGATGGGCACGGTCAAGAAGGGAGGCAGCGGCTGCATCTGCCCCGAAAGCGCGCTGCTCCGCAGCCTGATGAACCACCTCTTCTTGAGAACAGACGAGGTAGTCATCATGGACATGGAGGCCGGGATCGAGCACCTGGGACGGGCCACGGCCGAGGCTGTCGACGCCTTCATAACTGTCGTCGAGCCGGGCAGGAGAAGCCTTGACACGGCGCAGGCCGTGAGAAGGCTGGCACAGGACATCGGCATCAAGAAGTGCTACGTAGTCGGCAACAAGGTGACCAGCGACGCCGACCGTCAGTTCATCGCGGACAACCTGGCCGATTTCGAGATTCTGGGGTTCATCAGCCAGAACCCGAAGATTATCGAGGCGGACCGCAAGGGGGTGAGCCCCTTCGACTTCGACCCGACGGTTGTCGCGGAAGTCAGGGCGATCAAGGAGAGGCTGGAAGCTATTTCGAGGTGAAGTAGCCGATGAACAAGCAGACCGTCCGCGATGTCCAGCTCAAGGGCAAGAGGGCGCTGGTCAGGGTGGATTTCAATGTCCCTTTCGACCCCAGGACCCGCGCAATCAGCGACGACAGCCGCATTCGCGCAGTGCTGCCCACGATACGACACCTGCTTGACAAAGGAAGCAAGGTGATCCTGTGCTCCCACCTCGGCCGCCCGGACGGCAAGGTCGTGGATGACCTGCGCCTGGCCCCGGTGGCGACGCGCCTCTCTGAACTCCTCGGCCGGCCGGTGGCAACCACCAGCGACTGCATAGGACCTGAGGTCGAGAAGGCGGTCTCAGCCATGAAGGAAGGCGACGTGCTGATGCTGGAGAACCTGCGGTTCCATCCCGAGGAGGAGAAGAACAACCCCGAATTCGCCAAAGCCCTTGCCCGCCTGGCGGATGTTTATGTCAACGATGCCTTCGGCACTGCGCACCGGGCTCACGCCTCAACGGCCGGCGTCGCCCGGTATCTGCCCGCAGTGGCGGGTTTCCTCCTGGAGAAGGAGATCGATTTCCTGGGCAAGGCCCTGACCGATCCCGCACACCCCTTCGCCGCCGTCGTCGGCGGAGCCAAGGTCAGCGACAAGCTGGCGCTTCTGGAGAACATCCTGAGGAAGGTGGACTTCCTGCTCATCGGCGGCGGCATGTGCTGCACTTTTCTCAAGGCCCAGAACTACAGCGTGGGCAAGTCCAAGGTCGAGGAGGACAAGCTAGGTTTCGCTCGCGAGCTCGTTGGAAAGGCCGCTGAAGCAGGAGTCGAGCTGGTTCTGCCCAGCGACGTGGTCGTCGCGGACAGCTTTGCCAGCGGCGTGCCTTTCAAGACGGTGGGCGTCTCCGAAATACCCGCGACGTCCTATGTAATGGACATCGGCCCCAGGACGGTCGAGGGTTTCACGGCCCGGCTGAAGACATGCAAGACGGCGATGTGGAACGGCCCCATGGGCGTCTTCGAGTTCCCCGAATTCCGTCACGGGACGGAGGCGATAGCGAAGCAGTTGGCAGCCCTGAAGGCGACCACGATCATCGGCGGGGGCTCGACGGCGGAGGCGGTGTTGGAGTTGGGCCTGGCGGACAGGATGACACACGTCTCGACCGGCGGCGGCGCTTCGCTGGAGTTCCTCGAAGGCAAGACGCTGCCCGGGGTGGCGGCGCTAAGGGATAAGTAACGGGCGAGCGGTCAGCTTTCAGGGTAGGGTGGGTGAAATGAAATGGAACCCACCACCCAGACGCCCTTCGACAAGCTCAGGGCGAAC
>CAZBET010000091.1:0-2784 GCA_964490995.1 uncultured Dehalococcoidia bacterium | reverse complement strand
CATGAGCCAGACTGCGATTGGTGGGTTGCGCTGCGCTCCACCCACCCTACGGCTGCGGCTGTAGAGCTTTCAGGGTAGGGTGCGTGAAATGAAATGGAACCCACCACCCAGACGCCCTTCGACAAGCTCAGGGCGAACGGAGAGTAGGCCATGAGCTATGGACTACGAACCATGAGCCAGACTGCGATTGGTGGGTTGCGCTGCGCTCCACCCACCCTACGGCTGAGCCGAGTGTCATTGCGAGGAGTCCGACCTGGCTGCCATGACGATGATCATCGTCATCCACCAGGACCAGAACGTCATGTCGTTGACCGAAGAGATAATCCCGTTCGTGGTGAGTCCTTCGGCGGGCTCAGGACAGGCTTGTCGAACCATGAACGGGATGATGGCCCTTCGACGGGCTCAGGGCGAACGGTAAGGAGCCTATTTTCAAAGCACGGACAAGAGGAAGTCGGGTATAGATGCTCAGACTAAGCCAGCTCAAAGACCTGTCGCGGAAATCCGAGACCAAGATTGTTCTTCTGGTCATCGACGGCCTGGGCGGCTTGCCGCGGCCCGAGACCGGCAAGACAGAGCTTGAGACTGCTCGCACGCCCAACCTGGACCGGCTGGCGAGCGGGGGAATCTGCGGCGTCACCGACCCCGTGGCGCAGGGGATCACGCCGGGGAGCGCCCCGGGCCACCTGGCCCTTTTCGGCTACGACCCGGTTGAGTTCACCGTCGGCCGCGGCATTCTGGAGGTGCTGGGCATTGATTTCGACGTGAAGAAAGGCGATGTCGCGGCGCGTGGCAACTTCTGTACCGTCGGCCCCAAGGGCATCGTCGTGGACCGCAGAGCGGGCCGCATCTCGACCGAGCAGAACGCGGAGCTCTGCAAGATACTCAGCCGCATCGCCCTCGGCGGCGTCGAGCTTTTCGTGGTGCCGGTGAAGGAACACCGCTTCGCCGTCGTATTCCGCGGTGCGAAGCTTTCGGGCGACGTGAGTGATTCCGACCCGCAGCAGGTCGGCATGACCCCGCTGACAGTGGTCCCGCTCTTGCCCACCGGCGACAGGATGGCCTCGCTGGCCAACGAGTTCGTGGCGCGGGCGAAGGCAGCTCTGGCCGACCGTCATCCGGCCAACATGGTCCTCCTGCGCGGCTTTTCCCAGCACCCCGACCTGCCCAGCATGGTCGATACCTTCAAGTTGAACCCGGCCGCCATCGCCGCCTATCCCATGTACCGCGGCCTGGCCAAGCTCGTCGGCATGAAGGTTCTCGACACCGGCTCCTCGATCGAGGATGAGTTCAATACACTGAGGCAACGTTACGGCGACCATGATTTCTTCTTCATCCACGTGAAGAAGACCGATTCCGCCGGTGAGGACGGCAACTTCGATGGCAAGGTCAGCGTCCTCGAGGAAGTGGACGGGCTGCTGCCCCGCATCACCGATCTCAAGCCAGATGTGATAGTGGTCACCGGCGACCACTCCACGCCGGCAACGCTGAAAGGGCATAGCTGGCACCCGGTCCCCCTTATTCTCTATTCGAGGTGGTGCCGACCCGACAGCGTGCAGCAGTTCGGGGAGCGGGCCTGCGCCACCGGCGGGCTGGGCCGCTTTCCCGCCGCGGAGGTCATGCCGCTGGCGATGGCCCACGCCCTGAAGCTGGCCAAGTACGGCGCCTGAATTCGTGAAGCAATCGTTGGGCTCCACAGCAAGAGCGAAGCGCGAAGCGGCGACATTGACCGAACCGCGCGAGCTGAGGTAGTGGCTTTCTGAAGAGTCTGTTATGGCTGACAAAGCAAAGATTGCCGAGTTGGTGACGAAGTATAAGCGCGAGGCTGAAAGGTCGAGCCTTTCTGAGGCGGACGTCCGTGCCGTGTACGTGGACTTGCTGTTCAGTCATCTGGGGTGGGATGTGTGGAAGGAGGACCCGGCCGGGGCAACGAGGTATCACCGCGAAGGCTATCAGCGCGGTGCCGGATTCGTTGACGTGGGACTGGAGATCGGTCCTCAGCCCGTTCTGATACTGGAAGCCAAACGGTTCGGAGCTCTTCCGCGCTCCCTGGAGCGTCGCGGCGACCGGACCTCAGAGGAAAAACAGTTGTTCCGCTACGCACGCTCCAGAAGAATCCCCTACGGCATCCTCACCAACTTCGAGCGGCTACACGTCTTCAACGCTGATCACGAGCGCCTCATTCTCGCCTTCGACGACCCTGAGGAGTATTTGGGCCGCCTCAACGAATTGGAGCGCCTCACCCCAGATAAGGTCGGAACGGGCAGCTTGCCTGCCTGGGAGAGGCAGCTTGAGATCAAGGACATCGATGAAACATTCCTGGCCTCGATGCGCGACTGGCGCCTCCGCCTGGCGAACGCAATCTACGAGCATAACACTGACAACCCATCGTTGAGAGCGAACGGGGGGTTTGACTTCGCGAAGCTGATGGCGGCGGTGCAGAGAATGCTGGACCGCCTTATTCTGGTACGTTACGCGGACGACAGGGAACTCCTGCTTACCTATGACATCTTGGACACCGTCATATCCGCCTACCGGAGAAAGGGCGCCTACGCGGGGCAGCACCAACTGATGCAGGAGTTCGTCAACCTCTCGCACATCATGGATGAGCACCACGACACCACCCTGTTCCAGAGCGGCCATATCTGCGAACAGGTCTCTGTCCCCAATGAGGTGCTCGCCGGCGTCATCGAAGAGATGAACAGCATCTCATTCCGCAAGTTCACCTCGGATATACTGGGAAACACATATGAGAGCTATCTTGGCACGAAGCTACTTCTGCGACGC
>CAZBET010000090.1:4364-6551 GCA_964490995.1 uncultured Dehalococcoidia bacterium | reverse complement strand
GCGACACTACTTAAGCCGATTGAGGAAGGAGTAGCGTCTTCCGTCTCCCGCCAGTTCGAATAGCTCCTCTTTCCTGCTACTCGCTATCTTGGCCTTGCCCTCGAAGAACTCCGTGGCGACGAGCGTGATCTTCATCACGCTGTTCAACTCGGGGTCGGCGCCGAAGCCGAAGATTATCTGCGCCTCGGGATCCGCCACCCGCTTGATGACATTGGCTGCCTCGTTCACCTCGGACATCGTGAGGTCGTTGCCCTTGATGTTGAACAGAATCCTCTTCGCCTTCTCAATGGTGAAGTCGAAGAGAGGGTTCACGATGGCGCTCTTGGCCGCGTCAACAGCCCGTGTTCCTCCGCTGCCCCGCCCAACGCCTATCCAGCCTCGACCCGCTTTGCTCATAATGGCCTTCACGTCGTTGAGGTCGAGGTTTATGTGTCCCACAGTCCTGATTACCTCGCAAATGCCGTGCACACTCTGCCGCAGAACGCTATCCACCATCTTGAACGCAGCGTCGATCGAGATGCTCGGGTCGCATACGCTGAGAAGGCGGTCATTGGGAATAACGATGACAGTGTCGGCCTTCTCGGTGAGCCGCGCCACGCCCTCTTCGGCCACCCTAGTGCGGTGTGCACCTTCGAACGCGAAAGGTCTGGTGACGACGGCGATGGTCAGGATGCCGAGTCCCCTGCCGATGTCGGCGATGACTGGCGCAGCGCCCGTGCCCGTACCCCCGCCCATCCCGGCCGTAATGAACAGGATGCCCGCCCCCTGAATCGCCCCCACAAGGTCTTCGCGGCTCTCCTCAGCGGCGGCCGCGCCCAGCTTGGGGTCGCCGCCAACGCCCAGGCCTTTGGTCAGCTTGTCCCCGATGCGCAGGCGTGCCGGAGCCACCGACTGCGACAATGCTCCCACATCGGTGTTCACGGCGATGAAGTCGATACCGTCGATCCCCGGCCCAACCATGTTGTTGACGGCGTTGGAGCCGCCACCGCCAACACCAATAACCTTGATGCGGGTGAGGCTCTCAAGGCTGCTTTCGGTTGCCGAAGCTTCGCTGTCCATAAGCCTAAATGCGCTCAGCGACCCTCATCTTCGCACTGCGACTGCGCGGGTTGGCCCGCACCTCGTTCGGAGACGGCCTCAACGGCTTCTTCTCCACCAGTATCAAGCGCGGGGTGTGTCCGCAAGTGCAGGCCGGCACCCCTGGCGGACAGAGACACCCCTGCGCCTCCCTCCGCAAGCAGTTCTTGACCAGCCGGTCCTCCAGCGAATGGAAGCTGATGACCACGATTCTGCCGCCGCTTCCAAGAATGTTCACGCCCTGTTCCAGCGCGGACTCAAGGTTCTCCAGCTCCTGGTTGACGGCGATGCGCAGCGCCTGGAAGGTCCTCGTCGCGGGATGAATCCTGCCGCGCGGCCCGGGGACCGCCCGCTCCACCACACGGGCAAGCCCCAGCGTGGTCTTCAGCGGGCGGCTCTGGACAATCCGTCTCGCTATCTGACGGTTCCGCCGTTCCTCTCCGTATCTATCGAGGAGACGGGCCAGCTCAGCCTCGGAATAGGTGTTAACGATATCTGCTGCGGTGACAGACTGCCTGTCGCTGAACCTCATATCAAGGGGCGCATCCTGCCTGAAGCTGAAGCCCCGTCCCGGCTCATCGAGCTGGAGAGAGGACATGCCCAAGTCGAAGAGGACGCCATTGACGGGGCGAAAGCCGTATCTGGCGCAGATGTCCTCCAGGCTTCTGAAGTTCTCGTTGACCAGGATGACATCCTTGCCGTATGGTTTCAGCCTCTCCCTGGCCGCTTTCAGCGCACGAGGGTCGGCATCGATGCCGATGAGCTGGCCTCCGGGAGAGCTCTCCTCCAGTATCGCCGCGGCGTGACCGCCGCCGCCGATGGTGCAGTCCACGTATCTCCCACCCCGCTGGATTCGCAAAGCTGTCAGGCACTCCTGAAGCATAACCGGCTCGTGGCAAGGGGCGGGAGCCATCGTCAAGGGCGCCATGCTTAGGCCTGCACCTCCTCAGCAATCTCAGCGGCGTGGTCAGCCATGAACCGCTTCTCCGCGGCCCACGCTTCGCTGGCCCAGATTTGCAGGTGGCTGTACGCGCCGACCAGCACCGCCTCATTGTTGATGCCTGCATACTGGCGCAGCGCCAGGGGCAACACCGCCCTTCCCTGCCGGTC
>CAZBET010000090.1:0-4264 GCA_964490995.1 uncultured Dehalococcoidia bacterium | reverse complement strand
CCACTTTGCCCCACTTTTAGCACATCCACGGCCCGTTGTCAATAGCCCTTTTCGGTTGGTTCTACGTAGGTGACGCTTCCCAACTCGGCGCAGGTGTGGTACTATAGCTACATGTTGCCCGAGGATGATAGCTTTGTTCACTGTGGGGATATTGACGGTCAGCGACAGCCGTTCCGCAGGGAAGCGTGAGGATATGAGCGGGGAGGCCATTCGCAAGCTGGTCTCCGAGATAGGCGCGAGTGTTGTGGAGTACAGCGTGGTCCCCGACGAGAAGGATAGGATAGCGGAGAAGCTGACGGCCTGGGCTGACGGAGGCAGTGTTGACATGATAGTGACCACCGGAGGCACGGGGCTGTCCCCACGCGATGTTACTCCGGAGGCCACGCTCAGTGTGATAGACAGAGTCGTCCCTGGCGTCCCCGAGGTGATGAGGGCGGAGGGGCTGAAGAAAACGCCACACGCCATGCTCAGTCGAGAGGTGTGCGGCACCCGCAAGAAGACCCTCATCATAAACCTGCCAGGCAGTCCCAGGGCCGTGCGAGAGTGCCTGTCGGCTGTGCTGCCGGCCTTACCACACGCGGTGGAAATCATCAAGGGTCAGGCTGCGGAATGCGGGACCCGGGAGAGGCAATAGTCAGCAGCGCGGGTGGGGAGGGGAGAGATGAGAATAGACATCGTGACCCTTTTCCCAGGCATGTTCAATGGCCCCTTCGGCGAAAGCATGGTCAAGCGCGCGGTGGAGCGCCATCTTGTCAGCATAGTCATCCATAACCTGCGGGACTGGGGACTGGGCAAACACAAGGTAGTGGACGACTGCCCCTTCGGGGGCGGAACCGGCATGGTGATGAAGCCGGAGCCTTTGTTTGAGGCGGTGGAGGCAATAAGGGCGCAGAGCACAGGTTCGTCTGCGCCGGTAATTCTACTCACACCCCAGGGAAGGGTCTTCAGCCAGAAGATCGCCGCCGAACTGGCGGCGTTCGAGCGCCTTATCCTTATTTGCGGGCACTACGAAGGAATAGATGAAAGGGTTAGAGAGCAGCTGGCCACGGACGAGATCAGCATCGGAGATTACGTGCTGACCGGCGGCGAACTGGCGGCGATGGTGGTTGTAGATGCGGTCGTTCGGCACTTGCCCGGGGTTCTGGGCTCCGAGGAGTGTGTCAGCGAGGATTCTCATTCGCGCCACCTGCTGGAATACCCCCAGTACACTCGCCCCCAAAGCTACCGCGGATGGGACGTCCCCGAGGTGTTGGTCTCAGGGAATCACGCCCAGATTGCCAAATGGCGGAGGGGACAGTCGATCCTCCGCACATTGCAGCGTCGTCCCGACCTTCTGGAGAAAGCCGATCTCTCGCCTGAGGAGCGGGAGTTGGCATCGCAATCGGCCATGCCGCCTGCCTTCGGCAAGGCGAAGGATGAGAGTAGCGCGGGTGCTCTGCCACCCGCGGGCTGGTAGGGGACGGAGCCCCTACCCTATGGGTGCATTTCTGCACTGAGGAGAGAGGAAATGAACATCAGCCCTGTAGTTGAAACCGAGGCAAAGAAGGAGATCCCGGCTTTCAATCCCGGAGATACGCTCAAAGTGAAGATGAAGGTCATCGAGGGTGAGCGTGAGCGCAGCCAGACCTTTGAGGGAGTTGTCATCAGGGTGCGTCGGAGCGGCGCCGGAGCGAACTTCACTTTGAGGAAGGTGTTCCACGGCGTAGGGGTTGAACGGACGTTCCCACTCCAGTCACCCCGGCTGGAGAAGATCGAGGTGCTGCGCTACGGGAAGGTGCGCCGGGCGAAGCTGTACTATCTGCGCGACCTGAGCGGCAAGAAGGCCAGGCAAAAGGTCAAATCAAGAGCAAAGGATGAGCTACGCTGAGGTCGCAGTCAACGTCCCGCTTATTCATCCAAGAACCTTCAGCTACCGTATACCGCTGAATATGCCCTTGGGCGTGGGGCACGCAGTCTGGGTGCCCTTTGGGCCGCGGCTGGTTCAGGGCATCGTCATTGAGCTGACCGACCAGCCCCAGGTTGAGGACGCAAAGGATATCGCCCAGACAATCCATCATGAGCCTATCCTCAATCCGTGCCAAGTTGGGCTCTGCCGCTGGTTAGCCGAACGCTACCTCTCGTCATACTTCGAGGCGGCCGCACTCATGCTCCCCCCTGGTTTCGAGCGCAGGGTCATCACCTTCGTCGGGCCAACGCCAAACCGCTCGGAGCTTACAGTATCTTCGCTCACGCCGGCCCAGCGGAAGCTACTGTCCGTCCTTGAAGCCAAAGGCAAGGTGGCATTGCGCGAACTCAAGAAGGCGCTCGGAGCAGGCAAGGCCGAAACGCTGGTAGACCAGCTTGTGCGCAAGGGGCTCGCTGCCAGGAGCTACGAACTGGAGAGGGTCAAGGTCAGGGCGCGAGTCGCGAAGTACGTCAGCCTCGCGGTCAGTGCGGAGCACGCGCGGGAAGTCATCGCCGCACTTGAACACAAGAGGGCCGTCCAGCAGGCACGGCTGCTCAGGTTGCTCATGCAGGAGCCCCACCGGATTCCTCTCGCCGAAGCGAGGAGGCAAATCAGCCTGACTCCGACAGCACTGGAGACGCTCCGCCGCCGGGGTCTCGTCTCAATTGAAGAGGTCAGGATGCGGAGAGACCCGCTGGCGCACCGAGCTTTTGGCCCGATGCCGGTGCCGACGCTCACCCGTGCTCAGGAGGAGGCGTGGTCACAGATCAGCGTTGAGTTGGGGCGGCTCGCCGCGAGCGAGCCGCCCCAACTCAACGCCCCCCCAGTCTTCTTGCTCCACGGGGTGACGGGCAGCGGCAAGACCGAGATCTACCTCAGAGCGCTGGCCAAGGCAATATCGCTGGGCAAGCGGGCCATAGTCCTCGTCCCGGAGATCGCGCTCACCCCGCAAACGATCGCCCGCTTCGCCGGCCGCTTCCCCGGCAGGGTGGCGGTACTGCACAGCAAGCTGTCGCTGGGCGAGCAGTTCGACGAGTGGCAACAGATAAGGGACGGCGCCTTCGACGTCGTCATCGGCTCAAGAGGCGCGGTTTTCGCGCCACAGCCCGACCTGGGGCTCATCGTCATCGACGAGGAACACGAATGGACCTACAAACAACACGAGCAGGCTCCCCGCTACCACGCGCGCGACGTGGCCATCAAGCTGGCGGAACTCACCAACTCGGTTGTTATCCTGGGAAGCGCCACTCCCAGCGTCACCAGCTATCATCGGGCCCAGCGGGGCGAGTTCCGGTTGCTCGAGCTTCCCGAGAGGATCTCCAGCGGAACGGTGACCCCGCTGCCGAAGGTCGAGATCGTAGACTTGCGCCGCGAACTGAGGGAAGGTAACAGAAGCATCTTCAGCCGCTCGCTGGCCGGCTTGATCGCCGCGGCCCTCTCCGCGCGGGAGCAGGTGATCCTGTTCCTTAATCGCAGGGGCACAGCGACCTTCGTGCAATGCCGGGGTTGCGGCTTCGTGCTGCGCTGCCGCCGCTGTGACGTGCCCCTCACGTACCACGGAGTTGAGGACAACCTGGTGTGCCACCACTGCAATTCCCGGGCCAAGATCCCTGGCGCGTGCCCGAATTGCTGGGGCAAGAGGATCAAGTTCCTGGGCATCGGCACTCAGAAGGTGGAGGAGGAGATGGCCCGGGCCTTCCCCCTAGCAAGGCTGCTGCGGTGGGACCGTGACGTCACCAGGGGCAAACACTCCCATGAGCAGATACTCGACCGATTCCTGGCCCACGAAGCGGACGTCCTTATCGGGACCCAGATGATTGCCAAGGGCCTGGACATGCCGCTGGTTACGTTGGTGGGAGTGATCAACGCCGATATCGGGCTCTACCTCCCTGACTTCCGCTCCGGAGAGCGCACGTTCCAGATACTGGCCCAAGTGGCAGGCAGAGCAGGACGAGGCAAGCTTGGGGGCCGAGTCATTGTCCAGAGCTATGCACCCGAGCACTACGCGCTGGTAGCAGCGGCGAAGCACGACTACGCCTCCTTCTACAGGCAGGAGATCGAGTTCCGTCGCCAGCAGTCCGATCCGCCGTTCAGCCGGCTGGCACGCTTGCTCTACACACACAGCAACGCCGCACGGTGCCGCAAAGAAGCGGAGACGCTCTACAGTACTCTGGAGCGCGAGAAGGACTGTCAGGGGTTGCGCAATACTTTTCTGTTCGGGCCCTGCCCCTGCTTCGCCCAGAGGGTGCGCGGCAGGTTCCGCTGGCAGATAGTCATTCGCAGCCCCGACCCGCTACCCCTCCTCTCCAGGGTGCCGCT
>CAZBET010000089.1:0-6585 GCA_964490995.1 uncultured Dehalococcoidia bacterium | reverse complement strand
CCATGTCCCCACGGCAGAACGCGAGCGCTGTCGGCCCCTTAAGCAGTTCCGCAAGTGCCTGCTTGCCCGCAGTCTCCGCAGCGAACCTGGTCAGCGTGTTCTTGACGACATGGTATTCACTGCCTGCGCCGCGAAGCTGTCTGCGCAGTTCTGACATCTGCACCACCGTCAGCCCGCGGTAGTCGGTGGCGACAACGAACTTGCTTTGCGAAAGCAAGCCGGCCAGTTCTTCCACGGCCTCAGTCTTCTTCTCTTTACCCATGCCCTTGTCCTCCCATCAAAAAAGAGTCCCTGCGCCTGCGGCACAAGGACTCTTCTCGTTCGACAAGAATCGCCTCGGCAGGCCACAGGTTTGAGCCGGTGCGGCACCTGCTGTCTTCAGCCCTATTCAGCTCTTACAGTAGTTTAAACCAACTCCTTCGATTCTGCAACAGACAATCTCGAAGAGCCTCTACAAACGCTTTTCAACCCCCTGCATCCCCCAGTCTTGGGGGACTTTGGGGGCTGGGGGACACCCCCAGGCCCCTGGCAAAAGGGCTTCGCCCCTCTGCACTCCCGGTTCTGCAAGCCCCCGCCGGGAGCGCCGGAATTACACATTCCCGAGTCCCCTCTCAAGAGGGGATAGAGGGGTGTGTGGTCTTGCCTAGCGGCCGGGCACACCGAAGATGCCCATACTGCACATGAAAGTGCCCGGATGCCCTCCCTGATTGTGAGCTATGCCGAGCTGAACGTTCTTGAGCTGGCGGGACGGCTCCTCGGCCTTCCCCTGGATCTGCTTGTATATCTCGTAGACCTCTCTGACGCCGCTCGCGCCTACCGGGTGGCCGAAGGACTTGAGCCCGCCGCCTGCGTTGAAGGCCACCTCTCCATTCAACGCAAAGGTGCCCGCCTCGATGTCGTGCTTGGCCTTTCCACGCTCGCAGAAGCCCATTGCCTCATAGCACATGAGCTCGGCGATGGAGAAGCAGTCGTGGCACTCCACGATGTCTATCTCCTTTCGCGGGTTCTTGATGCCGGCCTGCCGGTACGCCTGCTGGGTCGCCCTGTAAGTCTCCTCCCAGTGCACCCAGTCGTAGTCCGTCATCATCTTGCCGCAGCCGGGACCCGCCGAATTGCCCAGCGCCTTGACGGTGATGAAGTCCTTGCGGAACTTGGGCGCGTCCTCCGTACGGCACAGTATGGCTGCCGCAGCCCCATCAGTCACGCCGCAGCAGTCATAGAGACCGAGAGGCCAGGCAATTATCGGAGCGTTCAGGGCCTGGTCCAGCGTTATCTCACGGCGCAGGTGGGCCTTGGGGTTGCGGGCGCCGTTGTAGTGGCTCTTCACCGAGATCATGGCCAGGTGTTTCTTCTCAGCGCCGTACATAGCGAAGTACTTGGTGGCGGCCAGTGCGTAGCGGCCGGGCGGGGTTGCCTGAATTCCGACCACCGGGTGTATGCCCCCCATCGGCTCCCCGGAGCCTAGGCCCCCGACACCACGGTCCTTCGTTTTCTCGAAGCCGACGCAGAGGACGAGGTCGTAGGCCTTGGCGATCAGCGCGTACGTTGCGCCCCGGATCGTCTCCAGCCCCGTGCCGCAGAGGTTCTCCACCCTGACTATCGGGATGTAGTCCAGCTTCAGGGGATAGGCCAGACTCTGGCCACCGGCGAATCCGAGGGTTCCCGACCAGGCAGCCTGGATGTCTTTGGGACCTACCCCGGCGTCCTCGAAGGCCTCGTAGGCCGCCTCGACAACCAGGTCCCACGCGCTGCTGTCCCAACGCTCCCCAAACCTGCTGCAACCCATGCCTACTATGGCGACCTTATCTTTGATGCTCTCCATCTTTCACCTCTCTTAGGCGCCCCGCAGAGGACGGCACTTCCAGTAGTAGTTGCGAATACCACGTTCGCTGTGCATCCATCTGAAGGTGAGCTCGACAGGCATCTCGTATTCAACCTTGTCAGGGTCGCGGTCCGTCATCTGCGCGTAGAACCGCCCGCCCTCATCGAAGTCAATGATACAAAGGATAACGGGTGAGTCGAGGCTGGGACCCAGGTTGTCCTTGCTGTATGTGAACAGCTTGCCCTTCCTGTCAGCAAGCCGGACTTCCTCGAAGTTGTCCCTGGCCTGGCAGTACATGCAGATTCGCTGCGGCGGGAAGTTGACGTTGCCGCATGAAAGACATTTGCCCCCGCGGCAGTTTAGGTTCCATCTCCGGTCCCGCCACGATACGGTGGCAGCGGATTGATTCTCGAAGTGGGCGTACCCGTGCAGAATACCGCGATACCGCAGGTACTTGTCATAGCTCATGAGAGGTAGCTTTGATTCCAGATGATATTTGATCCCTCTGCGCGCCTTGAGTTTGCCTATTCCCTTTGTCACGGTGAGAATGAACGCATCGGCGCCATCGCCGTAGTTCGCGAGGAGCAGCCTGTCACCAGCCTTTGCCTGTTCGAGGGCGCCAACCAGCATCATCAGTGCGTAGGCGGCTCCCGTATTGCCAACGGTTGAGAATATGTTGTCCTGGACCTGAGTTTTCTGGTCAAAGCCCACCTTCTTGGCCAGCTGCTGCTGTCTCCGGGTGTCGAAGGCATAAAGCACGGTCTTGGTGAAATCGCCTGGCTTCAGCTTATGTTCGGCCATGAGGGCTTTGACAGCCTCTTCGGTGTTGTCCAGATAGCCGTGTTCGACGATGAAGCGGTCTTCCCAGGACCTGACGAAACTGTCGTTGTCCAGACGCCACAGGTCCATGATGTCGTCATAGTGCGTATGGCTTCCGTCTATGCTCGCTATCAACTCGGTCCCGCCTAGAAGGATGGCAGCAGACCCGTCTCCGAACGCCTGCTCGTACTCCGTGGAAGGCTGCCCCATGCGGCAGTCCGAGGCAACCACCAGGACCTTCTTCGCCGAGCCGGCAGCGATGGCGTCCATCGCAGCCCTCATGGCGATAGTCCCGGACCGCAGGGAATTGGTGAAGTCGGCGGTTCTTATGTTGCGTTTGAGGTCGAGGGCCTCAGCAACAATGCCGGCGCACTGTTTCTCCTTGTAGGGGGTTGTCGTGGAGGCCAAGAAGAGACCGTCAACCTCATCTCGGTCGAGGCCCTGGAGGCAGTTGTTTCCAGCTTCCACCGCCATGGTGACGCTGTCTTCGTCGAAGTTGGCGACTGACCTTTCTCCGCCGACGGGCAGCCCACCCCATGTTAGCCAGACCTGGTCACGGCCAAGCCTGTAAATCGGTATGTAAGCGCCGTAGGAAACGATCCCTGCCATTTAGCACTCCTTTTCGCATAGTCATGCCCCGCTATCTGCCGTCGCCCAACTGGGAACGCCGCCGACGTTAGCCGGTAGTCAGGGAGAGGGTTGGAGCGAGGTCGAGCTTGATCCCCGGCCCCATCGAGGTTGTCAGTGTGGCACTCTTGATGAACTGTCCCTTGGCACCGCTGGGCTTTGCCTTGAGGACAGCATTGACTAGCGCTGCCAGGTTTTCCAGCAGTTTCTGTTCATCGAAGCTGGCCTTGCCCACCACCGTATGGATAATTCCAGTCTTGTCCAGCTTGAACTCCACACGCCCCTTGCGGGCGTTGGCAACAACCTGGGACAGATCGGCCGGCTGGGCCACCGTGCCCGACTTGGGGTTCGGCATCAGTCCCCGCCGCCCCAATATCTTGCCCAGTTTGCCGATCCTCGGCATCATGTCAGGGGTGGCGATGGCGACGTCGAATTCGAGCCAGCCTTCCTGTATCTTGTTGATCAGTTCATCACTGCCGACGTAGTCGGCTCCGGCATCCCGGGCCACTTTTTCTGACTCGCCCTGACAGAACACCACAAGCCGGACCGCCTTGCCCAAGCCGTTAGGCAGAAGAGCAACTCCCCGAACCTGCTGGTCGGCATGGCGAGGGTCAAGGCCCATCCTGAGGTGCAGTTCGACTGTCTCGTCGAATTTGGCATAGGCGGTCTGCTTAGCCAGACCAATTGCCTCCTGCGGGCCATATGCCTTCGCCTCGTCCACCTTCTTGAGGGCTTCAGCGTATCTCTTCCCGTGCTTGACCATGTTACTCCTAACCTGTGATCTCGATGCCCATGCTCCGGGCAGTGCCTTCCACTATCCTGATTGCCCCTTCGAGGTCCACAGCGTTCAGGTCTTTCTGCTTCTTCTCCGCAATCTCGCGGATCTTCTCCCGCGGGATACTGCCCACCTTGTTTCGCCTCGGGCTGTCGCTTCCCTTCTCCAGGCCCAAAGCCTTCTTCAGTAGGTCGGCAGTAGGCGACGTCTTGGTGACGAACGTGAACGACCGGTCCTCATAGATAGTTATCTCTACGGGGATGATAGCCCCCGGCTGAGAGGCAGTCTGGTCATTGTAGGCCTTGCAGAAGGCCATGATATTCACCCCGTGCTGGCCCAAGGCAGGGCCCACTGGCGGGGCAGGGGTCGCCTTGCCCGCCTCTATCTGAAGCTTCACCATCGCCTTGACCTTCTTCGCCATTTGCCAACCTTCTTCGCCCGCTATTCAGTGCCCTTCTCTCAGAGATCAAACCGTCAGGCAGGGAGGCCCGCAGGCTAGAGCCTTTCCACCTGGAGAAAGTCCAATTCGACCGGAGTCTCCCGGCCGAAGAAGGAAACCAGGACCTTCACCTTCCCCTTCTCTTCATTGATGTCGTCCACCACCCCGATGAAGTCAATGAAAGGACCATCCACAATGCGGATGCTCTGTCCTCTGGCAAACCCGACCTTGACCCTAGGCGTCGCAGCCTCCATCTGCTTGAGAATGTACTTGACCTCGTTCTCTTCGAGGGGGACGGGCTCGATCTTTCCCTTGTCATCCTGTGTGCTCACGATGCCGGTGACACCAGGCGTGTTGCGCACGACGTGCCAGCTCTCCTCATCCATGACCATCTCGACCATGATGTAACCGGGGAAGATCTTCCTGGAGACGGTGCGCCGTTGACCGTCCCTTATCTCGATCTCGTCTTCGGTGGGCACGACTACCTGGAATACCTTGTCCTTCACGTCCATCGAGTCGACGCGATGTTCAAGGTTCGTCTTCACCCGGTCCTCATACCCCGAGTACGTATGGACGACATACCATTCTTTTCGTTTCTGTTCCATCAGGGGTTTTCCCGGTGTCCGAAGCTCAACGGAAGAAACCAACCGAGGCGGAGGTTGTTCTCACAGCCACACCGGTCTCCTATTTCGTGGCCAGGCTGTCCCGAAGTGTCATCTGGTCGGGACAGTCAGAATCACCTCCAGCAGTTTCGAAAAGCCGAGGTCGATCCCCCACAGCGCGATAGCTGCCGCTATGGTGACCACGATAACCAGAGTCGTCAAGTAGGTGGCTTCCTGCCGGGTGGGCCACACCACCTTCCTGAGCTCTGATAACGTCTCAACAAAGAACTTGAACCTTGGTTTGCCAGGCGTCTTCGCGCCGTTCTGACGCCTTAGCTTGCTTCCAACACCCAATGTTACGTCTCTTTGTGCGGAGTGTGAACCCGGCAGCGAGGACAGTACTTGTTGAGCTCAATCCTGCCGGAGTCGTTCTTCTTGTTCTTGGTAGTGGTGTACGTTCTCTCCTTGCACTGAGTGCAGGCGAGATGAATGATAACGCGGGATTCGCCCTTCTTCGCCATGTTCTACCCTGCCACAGCCGTGACCAAGCCTGACCCCACCGTCTTGCCGCCCTCTCTGACGGCAAACCTCAGTCCTGACTCCAGGGCTATCGGAACAAGCAGCTTCACCTTGATCCTGACGTTGTCGCCAGGCATTGCCATCTCCACCCCGCTGGGCAACTCGATACTGCCGGTCACATCCATGGTCCTGATGTAGAACTGGGGCTTGTATCCGTTGAAGAACGGCGTGTGACGGCCACCCTCTTCCTTGGTCAGCACGTAGACTTCCGCCTCAAAATCGGTATGCGGTTTCATTGAGCCGACCGCGGCCAGCACCTGTCCCCGCTCCACCTCATCGCGTTCAATGCCCCTCAGCAGACAGCCGATAGCATCACCGGGCTGTCCCTCGTCCAGCAGCTTGTGGAACATCTCCACGCCGGTGACCACAGTCCTTCTAGTCTCCTTCAACCCCACTATCTCCACTTCCTGCCCCGTCTTCACTGTGCCCCGATCCACCCTGCCTGTGACCACCGTGCCTCGTCCCTTGATGGCGAAAACGTCCTCAATCGGCATGAGGAACGGCTTGTCCGCTGCACGCTTGGGCATCGGTATGTAGCTGTCCACGGCGTCCATGAGCTGCCAGACCTTGCCGCACCACTGGCAGTCCCTCTTGCCGCATCCGCAGTCCAGAGCCTTTAGAGCGCTGACACGTATGATAGGGGTCTTGTCCCCCGGGAAACCGTACTTGGGCAGAAGCTCCTCCCTGAGCTCAAGCTCGGTGACCTCCAGGAGGTCAGGGTCATCAACCGCGTCCACCTTGTTCAGGGCGACAAGAACCGCAGGCACCTCCACCTGACACGCGAGCAGGAGGTGCTCTCTTGTCTGGGGCATCACTCCGTCATCGGCCGCCACCACCAGTATGGCTCCGTCCATCTGGGCAGCGCCCGTGATCATGTTCTTGATGTAGTCGGCGTGCCCCGGGCAGTCCACGTGGGCGTAGT
>CAZBET010000088.1:0-6605 GCA_964490995.1 uncultured Dehalococcoidia bacterium | reverse complement strand
GGCGGCCATCCTGGGCTTCACCGTCTCCCTGGCGCTGGAAGCGGCCCCACGCGGGATCACCGTGAACGCAATATGCCCGGGTGTGATAAGGACGGCGATGGGCGAGATGCTTATCGAGGTCAAGCCGGACTTCGACAGGGAGATACCGCTACTGAGGTACGGCGAGCCCGAAGACATCGCCGAGCTCACCGTCTTCCTCGCCTCGCCGAAGGCCAGCTACATAACGGGACAGGCGATCGTCATCGATGGCGGCGTGACCCTGGCCAACCCCGTCAACCGCTTCACCGCGAAGCTGATGGGGCTGCCCTAGGAGAGAGCGGATAGCTTTCGAAATCCCCCTTGCCCCTTCTCCGAAGGGGGAACCAGCCGGCGTACGCGGGCGCCATGCGCGGCGGCAGGTATTGCCTCAAGCCTGCAACGCCCTCGCGCGGACGAAGGCGATGAACTCGGTGAGCAAGCGGGAGACGACCCTTTCCTCGCGATACACGCAGTAGAAGCCCCGCCTCAACTCCAGCCCCTCAACGGCAACCTGCTTCACCAGGCCGAGGGCCAGGCTCTTCCTGATCGCCAGATCCGATACGAACGCGATCCCCACTCGGGCCTCGACCGCCGAGACCAAAGCCTGGCTCGTGCCCAGCACGAGCTTCGATGACAGCTTCTCGACGTCCACTCCAGCCTGGCCGAGCAGCGCCCTGAGACTGCGCTGCGTACCCGATGTCTCCTCACGCTGAATGAGCGGCTCGCCCTCCAGTTCGATAGGGGAGATGCAGCTCTTCCGCGCGAAGGGATGCTCTGGGAAAACGATGAGCACAATCTCGTCCTCGCCCACTTTGAAACGGGCCAGCTCCTTGCCGTCGGGCACTATCCCGCAGAACCCCACGTCGTACGCACCCTCTCGGACCCTGGCGATCACGGTCAGGGAATCCGAAACCTCCACCTGAACCCCCACAGCAGGGTGCAGCGCTTTGAACTCTCCGAGAAGGGGCGGTAGCAACACCTCGCCCGGGATCGTGCTGGCCGCGACCACCAGAACGCCCGTCACCTCCTCGCGCAACTGTTCCAGATCGTGCATCAGCCGTGCCCTCTCGCGCTCCACCGCTTCAGCGAAACGCAGCAGACGCTTCCCCGCCTCGGTGACCGCGAATCCCTTCTGGCCGCGGTCTATCAGCCGCACCCCGAGGTCGCGCTCCAGCTTCTGTATCTGGAAGGACACGGCGGGCTGGCTGATAGACAGCTTCTTGGCCACCTCCGAGAAGCTACCCAGCCTGACGACCTCCAGGAATGTCCTCAAGTAGTCCAGGTTCATAGCCACCCCCCAGAGCCATAAGCATGGCTTATCTTGCGATGCGCCATTGCTTATGGTAGAATCGGCTGTGGACATTCTAGACCAAGAGCGGGGGTCAGGCAACATGGGTCTCCGGCGTGGTCCGGTAGGGGCGAGGTTGCCTCGCCCGGTTCCCCTCGGGCAAGATGCAGAAAGGGGATTCCGCAGGGGCAGTTCATGGACACGCCGCACCGGCGCGATTGGAGCAGTAGCGCGAATCGCACAATTCCCGCGTTGGGCCCATTCGCTGCTATGCCATTGGCAGGGGAATGCGACGGTCGCCGCGCATGGTGGCCAGGGCCACGCCTTCTTGTCACTCCTGCGAAGCCTGTTCCTGACAGGTTCAGGAAGCAGGAGTCCACGGGTCCTGGATTCCCGCCTGCGCGGGAATGACATTGTGGGGAATCGTTTGGCGCAGTAGCAGTAGTGTGAAGGGTAGCGAAACCCATTGTTCCGTTGGACAGCACGCAGTGTAAGGAGGTGCGGCTTGAGTGTGTGACCCAACCTTCGAGGCGCCTTCGCAATCTTGAGTTCCGCTGAAAGGAGTGCGAACACCTTGCGCCGATTCCTGTCGCCAAAGGTACTGATAATCGTTGCCGGGCTCGTTTTCGGAGCCCTCGCGGCCATGCTGGTGAGCTGGGGCAACCCCTCCAACATGGGTTTCTGTACAGCCTGTTTCCTTCGCGACATCGCCGGTGCGCTCGGCCTGCACCGCGCTGACAAGGTCCAGTATGTCCGCCCTGAGATCATAGGCCTTGTCCTTGGGGCCTGCGTAGCCGCCTTCGGCGTCCGAGAGTTCAGGGCCAGGGGCGGTTCCTCACCGCTGCTGCGTTTCCTGCTCGGTGCCTTCATGATGATCGGAGCGCTGGTGTTCCTGGGATGCACGGTGCGCGCACCGCTGCGCCTGGCTGGCGGCGACCTCAATGCGCTCGCCGGTATCGCGGGCATCGTGGTCGGCGTGGTCGGCGGCATCCTGTTCCTGCGGGGCGGGTTCAACCTGGGACGTTCCACCAGACTGCCCGCCGCGGCCGGCTGGATAATGCCCGTCGTCATGGTCGGCATGCTGCTCCTAGCCATATTCGTACCGGCATTCATTTTCAAGAGCACCAGCGGGCCAGGCTCTCTCCACGCAGCCATAGGGATATCCATAGCCGTCGGCCTCGTCGTCGGTGTGCTGGCCCAGAGAACGAGGATGTGCTTCGCCGGAGGCTGGCGGGACCTGATGATGGTGAGAGATACCTACCTCTTCAGCGGCATCGCCGCCTTCTTCGTCGCCGCTTTGGTCACGAACTATGCCCTGGGCTATGTCCATTGGGGCTTCATCCAGTCAGGGACGCCGGAAGCAGCGAAGTACATCTCTCAGGACAACCATCTCTGGAACTTCCTGAGCATGGGTGTGGTCGGCCTGGCGGCCACCCTCCTCGGCGGCTGCCCTCTCCGCCAGACCATTCTCTCCGGAGAAGGGGACACTGACGCGGCGGTCACAGTTCTGGGCATGCTCGTGGGCGCCGCCTTCGCCCACAACTTCCTCCTGGCTTCCAGCGCCAGCGGGGTCGGCATGTGGGGTCCCGTGGCTGTCGTCGTAGGGCTTGTCTTCTGCTTGATTATCGGGTTCACTATGAGACAGAAAGCAGCCTGAGCGAAATCCGAATTCCCAAATCCGAAATGGAGACGTCGAACTCCAAACGGATTGGGGCACTGGCGTCTCAGAGGTTGCCAACAACGTCATATTGTCATTCTGAGCGCAGCGAAGAATCTCCGAGATTCTTCGGTCGTCCTTCGCGGAAGGACTCCTCAGAATGACATTGCTGGGAAACATCGAGTCTGCGAATTCGATACTCTGTCTAGGATTTCGAGATTAGTGCTTGGGATTTCTCCCGAAGGGAGCAAGTATGGCGCTGTTTAGGAAGAAGCCCCCTTTTGAGGGTGGGGGGCTGGTACTCTTCATGGAAGTGCACGATGCCATGGCCGCCGAGAAGGTGCTCAAGACCGCAGACTACGCCGTCAGGCTTGTTGCCCCACCTCCCGAACTCCGTCGCGGCTGCGACCTCGCAGTCGAGATAAACCTCGTGGAACAGCCCGGCATTGAAAGAGCGCTCGGTGAAGAAGACGTGCCTTTCGTCAATATCAGCCCCACTAAGCCGGGCGCCCCGGGGCTCCTGGAGATCGTCAAGGTGACGGACTTCGGCGAGTGGACGATGGTCAAGGCGGCGAACATGAAGCTCTCCTTCGAGAACAAGAGCGGCATCATCGTCAACACGTCGGGCGGGGGCTGCCCCGACATACCCTACCTCCACGCTGAGATGATAGGCAAGAGGCTGGATGAAGCGCCGCGTCCCCGGGACCTCGGCTTCACCCTCTGCGCCCTGATGCTGGACAGGGCTCTGGAGGAATGCCTGGCGCTTTGGGGAGGCGGGCGATGATGCTCATAGCAGGAACAGTGCCTCTCAGAGACCTGCCACTCATCACAGGCAAAGCCGCGGCCGAAGGAGACTTCGTGGTTGTCGACGGCCGCCGCATACCCTGCACCCAGGGTACTGCGGCAATGGTCAGCGCTACGCTGGTGACAACCGAGTACCTGAAGCTGGACGCCCCCCAGGTTCTGCTTGTCGGGGACACGGGTCAGGGCAAGGGCAGCCACGAGATGTACGAGTACCTGATCCGGAACGTAGCCAGGCTGTCGCCGCGGGTGCTGGCGTTGCACTACTGCCTGCCCGATATGGCGCTGACGCGGAGGCTGTGCGAGGCGGTGAAAGGATGCGCCGCGCGCCCAGTGATGATCGCCGACGCGGCCTCGATGTATGCCGCCAAGGCGGCGGGGCTGGCGACCAGCTTCGGCATCTTCACGCCGGACGCCACCGAGATGGCCTTTCTGGCCGATCCGGACGCTACCCACCCCGCCTACATCGCGAAACACCTCTTCGACACCGATGTTACGCAGACGCTGAAGCTGGTGGCCGGCGCGTACCAGAGGAAGAACGCAGCCAGGCTGCTTCTTATCAAGGGGGCCACCGACTACATAGTTCGCGACGGTGAGATGCTGGCCACCGTCTCCGAGCCCGACGTACCCGCTCTGGAGGCGATAGGCGGCACAGGCGACACCATCACTGGCCTGCTGTCCGGCTTCGTCTATGCCGGCCTGGAGTTGCACGAGGCCGCAATAGTCGCCGCGAAGGCAAACCGCATGGCGGGCAAGATGGCCGGGGCGACGCCAGCTACAAGGGTGAGCCAGATCGTCGGCCAGTTCCCCGCCGTGTTCAGACAGTATCTATGCCAGTGGAGCGAAGTCTGCTATAGTCAGGGAGGGCAACGATGATTGAGGTCGACGTGCGGGGCTTCTCTTGTCCCATCCCCGTTGTCAGGACCAGGAAGGCGATTGACGAGCACCCCGGAGAGCCGCTGGCTGTGCTCGTGGAGAGTGTCGTTTCGAAGGAGAATGTTTCGCGGCTGGCCCGGAGCAGGATGTACACCGTGGAAGCTGAGGACGTCAAAGACGGCTTCCGCCTGCTCCTCACCCCGCCAGACTAGAGGCCGGCAAACCGCAGAGCGCGCAGAGAGCGCCGAGGTGGCCGTTGGAATTGTAGGGGCGACCCGATGGGTCGCCCGTGGGGGGGCTGGTCTCCCCCTTCGGAGAAGGGGGACAAAGGGGGATTTCGTAGCGGCAGACCAACGTGTCTGCCCGGCCCAAATCGGAGGCCGAGGGCGAACACGCTGGTTCGCCCCTACCTGTGGCAAGCAGACCCGAAAGGCGGTGACCAAGATGGCCGACGCCAAGAAACCTCGTCTCACCGAGACCGTCCACGGCGCGGGCTGAGCCTGCAAGATAGGGCCGGGGGACCTGGCCAAAGCGCTGAAGGGGTTGCCCCTCATCTCCGACCCCAACCTCATCATGGGCATGGAGAGGGCCGAGGACGCCGGCGTTTACAAACTGCGCGACGACCTCGCAATCGTCCAGACCCTGGACTTCTTCACGCCCATCGTTGACGATCCCTACACCTTCGGCCAGATCGCGGTCGCCAATTCCCTGAGCGACGTCTACGCCAAGGGCGGCAGGCCGCTGACGGCCATGAATATCGTCTGTTTCCCCGTGAAGACGATGGAAATAACCATCCTGCGAGACATCCTGCGGGGCGGTCTGGACAAGATGCGTGAGGCGGGCGTCCTCCTCATCGGCGGGCACACTGTGGAAGACGAGGAGCTGAAGTACGGCCTCTCGGTTACAGGCGTCATCCATCCCACCAGGGTGGTCACGAACAACGGCGCCCGGCCCGGCGACAGGCTCATCCTGACCAAGCCGCTGGGCACAGGGATAATCAGCACCGCGCTGAAGGGCGGTGAGGCGAACGATGAGGCGGTCGCCAAAGCCACGAGGAGCATGGCCGCGCTCAACCGGAAGGCGTCGGAGTTGATGCTCACCGTGGACGTGCATGCCTGCACCGACGTCACGGGCTTCGGGCTTCTGGGCCATGCCTGCGAGATGGTCGAGGGTACAGACGTCGGCTTCGTAATTCACGCAGATTCGGTGCCCTTCTTCCCCGAGGCAAAGGACTACGCGGAGATAGGGATGGTCCCCGGCGGGACGGCCCGCAACCGCGACTTCCGCCAGCACATGGTGAAGATGGGCAAGAGTGTCCCCGACCACATGGCCGACATCCTCTTCGACCCCCAGACCTCTGGCGGCCTGCTCATCGCCGTGCCCGAGGCGGACACCACTCCCCTGCTCAGGAAGCTGCGCCGCGCCGGCATCAAGGACGCTGCCATCATCGGCGAGGCGGTGGGGAGGCCGAAGGGCAGGGTAGCGGTGAGATGAGGCAGGGGCTGGGTACCATGAAGAACTCGCCCAGCGGCTACCGAATAGTACCTTTCCCGAAGCTTCGGCTGAGAGTAGCTGATTTCCTGTCCGTGTGAACGGACAAAGCCGCCTAACCCCCTTTGCGAAACGAAGGACAGACGGCGCATGTTGTCGTTTGCCCTTGCCTTTTTCCCTTTCCCTGTTGCCTTCGCACACGATGATGGTGGGTTGCGCTGCGCTTCACCCACCCCACCTTCACGTGATTGAGGGTAGCCTGGAGCATCTGCTCCAGGCCTGGTCGGAGCGGATGCTCCGACCTACCCGGTGTTTTGATGCGGCTGGCATGCCGTGCCCCTACCGGCGAGGGCGAGGGGACCTCGCCCCTACGAGACGTTCTGGGACCGATTCTGAAAGAAAGAGCCGCGAACACGCCATCAGCCGTCGGCGGCTGCCGGGGCGCTGCCGCCTCTATACCGGGATATGGAGAAG
>CAZBET010000087.1:0-6696 GCA_964490995.1 uncultured Dehalococcoidia bacterium | reverse complement strand
TTCCGTGTAGACTGTCAAGAGCCAGAATGGAAATCCCAAACCCTAATCTCTAAACTCGAAACAAACCCGAAGTCCTAATGCTCAGAAGGAATCAGACTAGCCGCAGCCGCCCTCCTCACCGGGTGTTTTCTCAACGCTGACGTTCACCAACGGGCTGCATCTCGCTGATTTGTCATTTGAGCATTTGGCATTGTTTAGGATTTCGTGCTTGGAGTTTCGTGCTTCAGATTTCGGATTTGACCTCCTGGTTTCGCCCCAGGCGCCAGGGGCGCTCCGCGTAGTGGCTGCGCCGCCGTGCGCGGGACTGGGGACTGTGCGGCGCGGACAGTCCGTCCAGGCTGCCGTGATGCGCTGGACTACTACCCGAATGCGGAACCGCGTTCAATATCGGCGACGGACTGTTGACAGTCCCAACCTGTTTGTGATATGATGCGCCGCGTGGACTGTCAGGGGCAGTCCCTAAGAGGAGAGTCCAGGAAAATGGCGGCGGCCTTGAGGGACCGCGAGCTGGAAGGGCGGGGACTGGTCCCCCCCTATGGCCCGACCAGAGGGACTATCCAGTCCCTGCACCTGCTTCGCAGGACCACGCCGGCACGGATCGACAGCGATTTCCTTCGGGTCAACAAGATCGCGCCGGGCAACGAGTACAAGGTGGTGGGCGCGCTGCGCTTCCTGGGACTGATAGACGATGAGGGCAGGCCGGGAGAGAACAGCCGCCTGCTCAAGACCAAAGGAGCCACCTACACCCAGGCCTTGCAGGACATCGTGCGCAAGGCTTATTCGGGCGTGTTCCGCGGACTGAAGTCCAGGGAGCTGACCAGAGACGCGGTCTACAATTACTTCGTCACCGAGGGCGGACTGGGCACCGAGATGGCGATCAAGGCGACTCGCTTCCTCATCACCCTCTGTCGGCAGGCCGAGATCGAGGTAGCGCCAGACGACCCACGGCCGGCCCGCCGCAGCCAGTCGAAACCGCGAGCCCAGCGTCAAGGCTACCGATATCCTCAGCCAGGGGCCGCACCACAGGAGGACGGCCAGCCAGGCTACCCCACCATCCCCTTCGTCCTGGCTCTGACGCCGGAAACAGCCAGGATGAACCTCGACGAGTTGACAGAGCTCTTCCGCAAACTGAGGACCGCGCTCGAGCAGTCCCACGCCGCCCCAAGCTGATTCCTTTCTCTCCTCAGGTATGCTACAATGTCTCGGCTGTGAGGCTGAGATGTCGGACCTGAAGTACTGGGTGGGCTTCAACCGCATATCGGGCGTAGGCCGCGCCAAGTTCTCGCAACTTGAGACCCACTTCGGCAACCTGGAGCGGGCCTGGCACGCCGCGCCCTCCGACCTTCGGGCTGCGGGACTCGACGCCAAGTCGATCGAGGCCATCGTCGCTGGCCGCCCCGCGATCTCCCTCGATGCCGAAATGGAGATGCTCGCGCGGCATCGCGTCAAGGTGCTCACCTGGAGTGACCCCGCCTTCCCGCCGAGACTGAAGGAGATCTACGACGTCCCTCCCGTGCTCTACGTCAGAGGGGCTCTCACGCCGGAGGACGAGTGGGCGATCGCTGTGGTCGGGACCAGGCGGGCCACCGTCTACGGGCGGGATGTGACCGAGCGCCTGGTGGCCGACCTGACGCGCAACCGCATCACTATTGTCAGCGGGCTCGCCAGAGGGATCGATTCCGTCGCCCACCGCGCTGCCCTCGAAGCCGGAGGCCGCACCATCGCTGTCCTCGCCTGTGGCCTGGATATGGTCTACCCTGGGGAGAACGTTAAGCTGGCGCAGGCGGTCATGGAGCAGGGGGCGCTGGTAAGCGAGTACCCCCTCGGGTCAAGGCCCAAGGCGGAGAACTTCCCGCGCCGCAATCGTATCATGTCGGGGCTGTGCCTCGGGGTGGTGGTCGCCGAGGCCGGCGAGGCGAGCGGCGCGCTAATCACAGCAAACCTCGCCCTGGAGCAGAACCGGGAGGTCTTCGCCATCCCCGGCAGCATCCTCTCCCCGGCGAGCCGCGGCACCAACCGTCTCATCCAGGATGGAGCCAAGCTGGTCAGCAGCGCTCAGGACATCCTCGAGGAGCTGAACCTTAGCATGATACCACAGCAATTGGAGATGAAGGAAGTGGTCCCGGCGGACGATACGGAGTCCCTGATTCTGAGGCATCTCGGCCACGAGCCCGTCCACATCGACGAGGTCTGCCGCCTCTCGCGCCTCCCCATCGCCACCGTCTCCAGCACCCTCGCGATGATGGAACTCAAGGGGATGGTGAGGCAGGTGGGCGGCATGAACTACACTCTCGCGCTGGCAGCACAATCGGCTGCCCGGTAGGGACTGAACACCATGACTAAGAACCTGGTTATTGTCGAGTCTCCAGCCAAGGCACGGACTCTCGCCCAGTTCCTGGGAGAGGGCTACACAGTGAAGGCATCGATGGGCCATGTCCGCGACCTGCCGGCGAAGGAACTGGGGGTCGACCTGGATAATGACTTCGCCCCCAAGTACTCGGTCGTCAAGGGCAGGGCGAAGGTGCTGCGCGAGATAAGAACCGAGGCCGCGTCGGCCTCAGCGGTCTACCTGGCCACAGACCCCGACCGCGAGGGGGAGGCCATATCCTGGCACATAGTCCAGGCAGCCAGGCTGAACAAGATCCCGCTCAAGCGCGTGGTGTTTCACGAGATAACCAGGGAGGCTATCCACGACGCCTTCCGCCATCCGCGCACCATTGACGTGAGGCTGGTCAACGCGCAGCAGGCGCGCCGCATCCTGGACAGGCTCGTGGGCTACAGGTTGAGTCCCCTCCTCTGGAAGAGGGTAAGGCCGGGGCTCTCGGCAGGCAGGGTGCAATCGGTAGCGTTGAAGCTGATAGTCGACCGTGAATCAGACATCAAGAGCTTCGTCCCGGTCGAGTACTGGTCGATCGAGGCTGAGCTGGCCAAAGAGGGCAAAGGCCCTCAGGGCTTTCGGGCTGAGCTCGTCAGACTGGCGGGCGGAGGGAAGGTCGAGCTCAGGAATGAGCAGGAGGCCACGAAGCTTGAGGCCGAACTGAGAGAGGCAAGCTACGCAGTCTCCGAGGTACGGGAGAGGAGAACAGCTCGGCAGCCCGCGCCGCCGTTCATCACCAGCACCCTTCAGCAGGAGGCGTGGCGGAAACTGAAGCTCAGCGCCAGGCGGACCATGGCCATAGCGCAGCAACTGTACGAGGGTCTGCCTGTGGGGGAGGAAGGCACGGTGGGCCTGATCACCTACATGCGCACTGATTCCACCAGGGTCTCAGCGGCGGCGATCTCCGAGGCCCGGTCCTTCATCGGCGAGAAGTACGGCAGCGACTTCCTGCCTCCGGCGCCGCGCCGTTTTGTCAGGAAGGTGAAAGGCGCTCAGGAGGCCCACGAGGCGATTAGGCCCACCTCGATACGAAGGGAGCCGGTGCAGGTCGCGCCCTATCTCGCCAGGGAGCAACTGAAGCTGTACACTCTGATCTGGCAGCGAATGGTGTCCAGCCAGATGGCCGCAGCCCAAATTGACACAACGACAGTCGACATCGAGGCGAAGCTCTCGAAGGACAAGTACCTATTCAGAACGGCATCATCCACGATTGCCTTCCCGGGCTTCCTGATCCTGTACCAGGAGGGCAGAGACGATGCCGACGACGAGAGCCGGAAGAAACCCTTACCCGACCTGGTCAAAGGCGAACGGCTGAGGCTTCTGGGCCTCTTCCCCGAGCAGCATTTCACACAGCCTCCTCCGCACTACAGCGAGGCCACGCTCATCAAGGCACTGGAGGAGCTGGGCATCGGCCGCCCCAGCACTTACGCGCCGATCCTGTCACTGATTCAAGAGCGGGGCTACGTCGAGCGCCGCAACGGGAGGCTGGAGCCGACCGAACTGGGCGTCATCGTGTCAGTGTTGCTCAGCGAGTACTTCGCCACAATCGTAAACGTCAGCTTCACCGCTCAGATGGAGCAGAAGCTGGACCAGATCGCGGAAGGCAAGCTCGAATGGGTCCCCATGCTGCGGGAGTTCTACTATCCCTTCGAGGAGCTGGTCGCCAAGGCGACCTCAGCTATCCCGAAGATTGCCGAGCCCACGAACGAGGTTTGCGAGCAGTGTGGCAAGCCCATGGTGATCAAATGGGGACGCAGGGGCAAGTTCATGTCGTGCAGCGGTTTCCCCGGATGCAAGAACGCCAAGCCCATCGTTGTCCCCACGGGCATCAGGTGCCCGGACTGCGGGGCCGACATGGTGGAGAGGCGGACCAAGAAGGGACGCCTCTTCTACGGATGTTCGGCGTTCCCCAAGTGCAGGTTCGCGACTTGGGACAAGCCTCTGCCACAGCCCTGTCCGCAGTGCCAGGGGCTGCTTACGGTATCGAAGAGGGGAAGCATCAAGTGCACCAAGTGCGACCACGAGGAGAAAGCAGAGGACTAGGAGGAGACGGGTGGAGGAGCTGCTCAAGCAGTACGTGAGACACCTGGAGTTGGAGCGCAGCATCTCTCCATTCACGGTGAGAAACTACACGAGCGATATCCGTGGATTCCTCGACTTTCTGCGCGACAGCGGCATAGACTCGCTGGACAAGGTGAGCCGCTCCACCATGCGCCGCTACCTCGGCTGGCTCCACAACGAAGGGACGGCGCGAGCCAGCATGAGCCGCAAGCTCAGCGCCCTGAGGTCATTCTACCGATACCTGGATAGAGAGAACCTGGTGACCGCCCAGCCACTGTCCACCCTGTCGGCGCCCAAGCTCCAGAAGCGGTTGCCAGTCTTCCTCACCGCCGACGAGATACCGCGGCTGGTCGAGGCTCCAGATGCCGCGACCCCGCAGGGTCTGAGGGACCGGGCGATCCTTGAACTGCTGTACGCCGCCGGTCTCCGTGTCAGCGAGATCGTAGCCCTGGACTTGAAGGATATCGACCTTGACTCCCGAGAGGTCCGCGTCTGGGGCAAAGGCGCGAAGGAGCGGGTGGCCCTCATGGGCGTGCCGGCGGCCGAAGCACTCAGGCTCTACCTCGACCACGCCCGCATCAAGCTCCAGGGCAAGAGCGATACCCAG
This sequence comes from uncultured Dehalococcoidia bacterium, assembly GCA_964490995.1. Lineage (GTDB taxonomy): Bacteria > Chloroflexota > Dehalococcoidia > SZUA-161 > SZUA-161 > CAZBET01. Next base: position 1,651 of record CAZBET010000087.1, on the reverse strand, counting down.
GCTGTCTTCCTCAACCGCTTCGGTGACAGGGTTGTACAGCGCCGCATCCAGCGCCTGGTCAAGACCTACGCGCGGCAGGCAGGGATCGAGATGAGGGTCTTCCCTCACATCATGCGCCATACCTTCGCCACGCACATGCTCGACGGCGGCGCCGACCTCAGGGTGGTCCAGGACCTTCTGGGCCATGCCCAACTGTCGGCCACCCAAGTGTATACCCACGTTACGCAGAGCCAGATCCGGCGCAGGTATCTTGCCGCACATCCTAGGAGCAGCACTCGGAAGGGGGGACAATGAGGATTCTGGTCATGCAGGGGCCAAACCTGAATATGCTCGGTTCGCGGCAGGTTGCGGTCTACGGCGCCAAGACCCTCGCCGAGATCGACTCGCTCCTCCAGAAGAGGGCCCGCGAGCTGGGAGTTGAACTGGAGACCTTCCAGTCTAACCACGAGGGAGCGCTGGTAGATTTCATCCAGAAGAAGTCGCCGGGGGCCACGGGCATCATCATCAACCCAGGTGCACTCGCTCACTACGGGCTTTCTCTGCGTGACGCCCTCGCCGACACTGGCCTTCCCGTCATCGAGGTTCACCTTTCGAATATCTGCGCGCGTGAGGATTTCAGGCGCAGATCCGTCATCGCGCCCATTGCCCGAGGCCAGATATCGGGACTGGGATGGCGGGGATACCTGGCTGCCCTCGAAATCATGGGGGCACCGGAGGCGTAAGCTGCCCAACCCCGATCGAATTGGGAGGCTCCGCAGTCAGCTCCGCGAGAAAGAGCTCGACGCCGTCCTCATCTCCCAGCCCGAGAATCGCCGCTATGTATCGGGCTTCGCGGGCTCGGCTGGCTATCTTCTCGTGTCCCAGAAGGGAGCCATCCTCGCCACCGATTTCCGTTATGTCGAGCAGGCGACGGCTGAGGCCCCCGGCTTCGAGCTAATCCGAACGAAGGACGCGCTATCGAAGTGGCTACCTGAAATGGCATCTGAGCTCCACATTCGGAGGCTGGGCTTCGAGGCCGCAGATGTCCCCTTCTCCACCTACAGGGAGCTGGCCGACGCCCTCGGCAAGAGCGCCAGTCAGGTCACCTTGGTCGCCATGGAGGGGATTGTCGACTCACTGCGCGCGGTCAAGAGCGCAGAGGAGCTGAAATACCTGGAGGAGGCGGCAGGGCTCGCTGACGCCGCCCTGGAGCACGTGCTGCCTCGCATCCGACCCGGCGTCTCCGAGAGGCAGGTGGCGTGGGAGCTGGAGAGTTTCGTGCGACAGAACAGCAGCGAGCCCCTCCCCTTCGAGATTATCGTCGCCTCCGGAGCCAATGGGGCGATGCCACACGCCAAACCTACCGGCAAAGCTATCCTGGCCAATGAGCCAGTGGTGATCGACCTCGGGGCGAGGGTGAGGGGCTATTGCAGCGATATCACGCGCACAGTGTGCCTGGACGGCGGTGAGGAGGCCTTCCGCCGCATCTATGACGTAGTGCTGGGAGCGCAGCTCACCGCCATCGCAACCCTCAAGGCTGGCATAACGGGAGAACAGGCCGACCACCTGGGCCGCACAGTCATCGCACAGGCGGGCTATGAGGAGAGTTTCGGCCACGGGCTGGGACACGGGGTCGGCCTGGCGGCCCACGAGGAGCCCCGCCTTGGCCCCG
>CAZBET010000086.1:0-6705 GCA_964490995.1 uncultured Dehalococcoidia bacterium | reverse complement strand
TCACTGCGTCTGAGGATGGCTTTCGCAGTATTGGTCTGGAGGACACTGTACCTGCCGGGTGGGCGATTCAGACAAACACGGCCTGGTGCACGCCTAATGCAGACGGCATGCAGACAAGCGGGGGCAAAGCGCAGTATATCTGGATCCCGCTTGACCCCTACTATGCTGCTGGCACGCAGTTCACTGGTGTGTATAGGGTCACCGTTCCTGCCGATGCGGCCGTGGCGAGCTACGCGTTCAATGGGCAGATTGGCTACCGTATCTATGACATGCCTCGTGTCTTCAACCCTATCGCCGGTGAGGGCACGATGAACGGGCTCGGGATAGGCAGCACGGATGGGGGCGAAGTGACAACTCCAGGGGAAGGCGTGTTTGTGTGCACAGCGGGGAGTGTGGTGGACCTGGCAGCGGTGGCCGATGAGGGTTATGGGTTCGTGGGGTGGACCGGTGATGTAGGGACGGTGGCGGATGTGGACTCTGCGCAAACGACGATAACCACGGACAGCCGTTACAGCGTGGCGGCCAACTTCGCGCAGGGGACACCGGTGGTGGGGGTGACGCGTGAGGTGAATTGTGCGCTTCTGCCTGGTGTAACGGTGACGCTATTCCAGGGTGATGTGGAGGTAGGCAGCGCTGTGAGCGATGGGAATGGGGACTACCGACTGATAGCTCCTGCGATTGGTGAGTACACGCTGGTAGCGAGCAAAGCCGAGTTCAGGGATGAAACCCAGACGATAGAGGTATTGGGGCCAGGGCCGGAGTTCACGGTGGTGTGCGACTTTGCTCGTGAGTATGGTTTGATACCGAATGCGCCGGATATGTGGTATGCCCTAGATTGCCAGAACCTCTGGCAGTACCCACCGAATGAGGAATGCGCCTTGGACATGTGGACGGCGCTTGATGTCATGAACGCCTGGCAGTATCCCATTCCGTGAAGCTATCGCTGTTGTCGGCTTGGCGATGGAAGACTAGTGAAGGAGGAGGTCGCAGTGAGTAAGAGAATTGTGGGCAAAGGCGAACTGGTCTGGCGGCTGCTGGCGGTGGTCGCAGTGGTGGTGGCGCTGATGGGTACGGCGCTGGTGCTTCAAAGCGGTTCGGCGCGGGCGCAGGCGAATCCGAGCAGGGATTTGCCTGGTGCGCCGGTGAAGGCCGGAGAGAGCTTTGATGTGGTTGTGACGTTCACTGCGCCTCAGGATGGTTTCCGGAATATCGGGCTCGTGGACACTGTACCTGCCGGGTGGGCGATCCAGGCGAATACGGCCTGGTGCACACCGATTGCAGACGGTATGCAGACAAGCGGGGGTCAGGCGCAATATATGTGGTTCTGGAACGAGTACGACGCGGGCACGAACTTCGCGGTTGTCTACAGGGTCACCGTTCCTGTGGGTGCCGGCGTAGCGAGCTACGCATTTGATGGGCAGTTAGGCTACAAGATCTACGGTGGAGACCGGATCTTTGAGGACATCGGCGGTGATTCGCTGATGCACGGGCTGGGGATAAGCAGCACGGATGGCGGGGAAGTGACGACGCCTGAGGAGGGTGTGTTTGTATGCACCGCGGGGAGCGTGGTCAACCTCGTAGCGGTGGCGGATGCGTGCTACGAGTTTGTGGAGTGGACGGGAGACACCGGGACGATTGACGATCCAGGTGCGGCGCAAACGACGATAACGATGTCTGGCGACTACGAGATACAGGCGAACTTTGAGAGGTCGAGGTACGCCCTGACGGTGAACTGGAACCCGGTGGAGGGCGGGACGGCTACGGGGAGTGGGACATACGATTGCTGCACGTCCCCGACGGTGGAAGCTACGCCGAATGAGTGCTGGCGGTTTGTCGACTGGACAGGGGATGTGGGTAACGCCACCTCGCCCGAAACGACTGTTCACATTGATGGCAACAAGACGGTGACGGCCAATTTTGCGAGGATAACCTACGAATTGACGACGGCGAGCACGGGAGGTGGGACGGTGACGGCGCCCGGTGCGCCTGGCCCGTTCACGCGCGACTGCGGAGACGTGGTTGGTCTGGTGGCGGTGGCCGATGAGTGCTACGAGTTTGTGAACTGGACCGGCGACGTACAGACGGTGGGGAATGTGACTGCCGGCAACACCACCATCACGATGCTTGGCGACTACGAGATACAGGCGAACTTCCAGCGTTTGCCCGATTACGTGCTGAGCATAAGCAGCACTGCGGGTGGCAATGTGACCGTGCCCGGGGAGGGCAACTTCACCCGGTGCGAGGGTTTGGTGGTGCCACTGGTGGCGGACGCTGACGCGTGCTACGAGTTTGTGAACTGGACTGGCGACGTACAGACGGTGGGGGATGTGAACTCTGCACAGACGACGGTCACGATGCTGGGGGACTACGAGATACAGGCGAACTTTGCGAAGATATCGTACCAGTTGACGACGGGGAGCACCGAAGGTGGCAGTGTAACTGTTCCTGGTGAGCCTGGCCCGTTCACGCGCGACTGTGGAGATGTGGTTGACCTGGTGGCGGTGGCCGACGAGGGCTACGGGTTTGTGAACTGGACGGGTGATGTGGGGACGGTTGCAGATGTCGATGATCCCACGACGACGATCACGATGCTTGGCGACTATGAGATACAGGCGAACTTTGAGCAGGGGACGCCGGTGGTAGGGGTGACGCGAGAGGTGAACTGCGCGATTCTGCCTGGCGTGTCTGTGAAGCTGTATCAGGGTGATGTGGAGGTGGGCAGCACGGTGAGCGGCGGGAACGGGAGCTACCAACTGATTGCTCCTGCGATTGGTGAGTACACGGTGGTGGCGAGCAAGGCTGGTGAATACAGGGACGAAACGCGGACAATACAGGTGACGGGTCTGGGTCCTGCATACACGGTGGTGTGCGACTTCGCGCGTCAGTATGGTCTGATACCGAATGCGCCGGACATGTGGTATGCGCTGGATTGCGTGGACCTCTGGCAGTATCCGCCGAGCGCCGAATGTGAGCTTGACATGTGGACGGCGCTGGATGTGGTCGATGCCTGGCAATACCCAATTCCCTGAAGCTGGTGCTGTTGTCGATTTTGAGGCGTGTAGCTCTGGCAGGTAGGAGGTCGCAGTGAATACTAGAGTTCTGGGCAAAGTGGAACTGGTCTGGCGGCTTCTCGTGGTTGCCGCAGTGGTGGTCACGATGGTTGCCGGCAGTGCGCTGGTGCGTGAGAGCACCGCCCTGGCACAACAGGCGAATCCGATCAGGGATTTGCCTGGTGTGCCGGCAGGGGCCGGGCAGAGCTTTGATGTGGTTGTGGGGTTCACTGCGCCTCAGGATGGTTTCAGGAATATCGGCGTGGAGGACACCGTACCTGCGGGGTTGGCTATCCAGGCCAATACGACTTGGTGCACGCCGAATGCGGACGGTGTGCAGACAGGCGGGGGCAAAGCGCAGTATATCTGGTTCTGGAACGAGTACGACGCCGGAACTAGCTTCACGGCTCTGTACAGGGTTACCGTTCCCGGGGGTGCTGGCGTAGCGAGCTATGCATTTGATGGGCAGTTAGGCTACAGGATTCACGGTGGAGACCGGATCTTTGAGGACATCGGCGGGGAATCGGTGATGCACGGGCTGGGGATAGGCAGCTCGGCAGGTGGTGAGGTGACGGTGCCCGGTGAGGGCGTGTTCGTGTGCACTGCGGGGAGCGTTGTGGACCTGGTGGCCGTGGCCGATGAGTGCTATGAGTTTGTGGAGTGGACGGGAGACACGGGGACGATTGACGATCCAGGTGCGGCGCAGACGACGATCAAGATGGAGGGGAACTACGAGATACAGGCGGACTTCCAGCGCGTTCCGGGTCCGTGGTACGACCTGGTCATAAGCAGCACCGATGGCGGCGCTGTGACTGTGCCTGGCGAGGGCGAGTTCGAGTATTGTCAGGGGGCGGTCGTGCCGCTCGTGGCGGTGGCGGATAGTTGCTACGAGTTTGTGAACTGGACGGGAGACACGGGGACGATTGACGATCCAGGTGCGGCGGAGACGACGATCACGATGCTGGGGGACTACGACATTCAGGCGAACTTCGCTGAGGTGACGTACACCCTGACGGTGAACGCGAACCCAGCGGAGGGTGGGGCGGTGGCTGGGAACGGGACCTACTATTGTTGCTCTACGGTGACTGTGAAAGCAACACCGAATACCTGCTGGCGGTTCGATCACTGGACGGGGAACGTGGGCAATGCGACGTCGCCGGAGACGACGGTTCACATTGATGGCAACAAGACGGTGACGGCGAACTTCGAGCGGCTGCAGTACACGCTGACGGTCATTGACAGCCCAGATGGTGCTGGCACGGTGACCGGCGGCGGCACCTTCGACTGTTGCACGAATCGCACGATCACGGCTGTGCCGAAGGCGGACTTCAGGTTTGTGAAGTGGATCGGCAAGGGCATTGACGACCCGTTGTCGGCGAGCACGACGGTGCATATCGATAGTGCCAAGACGGTGATCGCCGTCTTCAACTACGTCGAGCCAACGGATACGGTGGTTGAGGTAGAGGACGCCACCCTCACGGTTGGTGGAAACGCTACGGTTGACGTCTGGGTGAGGAACGTTCCGGGACCGAGCCCACATGGGCTTGGTTCGTACGAGATGAGAGTCTACTACGACCCGACCATGGTGCGTATTGAGAGTGTGTCGGCTGGTGACCCCCGGTTCGACGTCACGTACTTTGCCATTTTTGGCGACTATGTCAGCATGACTGCGTTCATCTGGGATCTTCCCCCAGGGCAGAACGCTCCGACCGGTGACGTGAGGATAGCCGACCTGGAGTTCGATTGTCTGGGAGCGGGCAACACGACGCTGACGCCTGTCATCTATGACCTGGCTGACTACATGAGCGGAAACACCACTCCGGCCAACCCGGTGGAAGGCAACGTAATCCAGGTAGAGATTATGCATACTCTGAGCATCAGTAGTACTGACGGCGGCTTCGTACAGGTCCCAGGGGAAGGCAACTTCACCTACCGCGAGGGCTGGGTTCAGAACGTGGTGGCGGTGGCTGACGAGTGTTACGAGTTTGAGGAGTGGAGCGGTAACGTTACCGAGATTGGGAATGCGACCGCTGCCCAGACTAGCATCCGGATGCTGGACAACTACACCATACAGGCGAACTTCGTGTGGCTGCCTGACTATGTGCTGAGCATAAGCAGCACCGCGGGTGGGAATGTGACAGTGCCGGGCGAGGGCAACTTCACCCGCTGCGAGGGCACAGTTACGAACCTGGTGGCGGTGGCGGAAGAGTGCTACGAGTTTGTGGAGTGGACTGGGAATGTGACGACGATAGGGAACGTGACCGCTGCCCAGACCACGATCACGATGCTTAGCAACTACACGGTACGGGCGAACTTCCTATCTCTGCCGAGGTGTGCAATAACGGCGCCGTCTGCAGTATGTGCGGAGTCGACGGGCAACACGGCGTCGGTGCCCGATGCTGGGGTAGGGGCGACCTACAACTGGAACATCACCAACGGGACCATCACGAGTGGGAATAATACAAGGCAGATCACGTGGACCGCCGGGACAAGCTCCCCGGCGAACATCAGCGTCACCGTAACCGACGGCAGCGGCTGTCAGTGCTCGGCCAACGTGGATGTGACGATCAACGCTGTGCCCAGTTGCGCGATAACGGCGCTGTCTGTGGTGTGTGCGGAGTCGACGGGTAACATTGCGTCGGTGGCCGATGCTGGGGTAAATGCGACGTACAACTGGAACGTCACCGGCGAGGGGACCTATGTTTCGGGTAACGGTACGAGCTCGATAATCTGGAACGCGGGCTCGGCAGGCACCGCAACAATCAGCGTGGCGGTGACCGACGCCGGCGGCTGCCAGTGCTCCGACAGCGTTGGTGTGACTATCACGGCGGTGCCGAGCTGCGCCATAACGGCCCCGTCTGCGGTGTGCGAGGGGTCGGAGGGTAACACGGCCTCGGTGCCCGACGCCGGGGCAAATGCGGCGTACAACTGGAACATCACGGGTGGCACGATCACGGTGGGGAACGGTACGAGGCAGATCACGTGGACCGCCGGCTCAGGGGCTGCAGCGAATATAAGCATAACGGTGACCGATGTGAATGGGTGCTTGTGCAGTGAGAGCACGTCCGTGACGATCAACGCCAGGGACATCGCGCTCAGCGTGAGCACCACCGACGGCGGTAATGTGACAGAGCCCGGAGTGGGCAACTTCACCTACTGCGAGAATGATGTAGTGCCCTTGATGGCGGTGGCTGAGGAGTGCTACGCGTTTGTGAACTGGAGCGGTAACGTAACGACGGTTGGGAATGTGACCGCTGCCCAAACCACGATCACCATGCATGGCAACTACACGATACTGGCGAACTTCCGGGCGCTGCCGGTCTATCAGTTGACCATAAGCAGCACGGACGGTGGGAATGTGACAGTGCCGGGCGAGGGCAACTACACCCGCTGCGAGGGCACAGTAGTCCCGCTGTTGGCGGTGGCTGAACTGGGCTACACCTTTGTCGACTGGGCCGGCAATGTGACGACCATAGGGAATGTGACTGCCGCGGAGACCACGATCACTATGCTGGGCAACTACACTATACAGGCGAACTTCAACTGGGTTGGCATCCGCGTCCTGACGGGGGGGAGGACACGAGGGGGAAATGTGACAGTCGCCGGTGAGGGGAACTGGCGCTATACCTAGGGCACGACGAATCCGCTGGTGGCG
>CAZBET010000085.1:0-6792 GCA_964490995.1 uncultured Dehalococcoidia bacterium | reverse complement strand
GAATCTCTACGTCTTCATACACCAGTTAGGCGTAACGCTTCTCGTCAAACCACCGAGCGCGCCAGTCTCGGATTATGCCAATCCGGAAACCAAAAGGGTGAACCTTATGTCCCAATTACTCTTCCTCCACAATGACGGTGATATGGCTGTAGCGCCGCCGATAGGGGTTTACCCTGCCGCGCGACGCGGCGTGGTATCTTCGCAGGTTGGGCCCGCCATCTGCGAAGGTCTTGACGATCCTCAGTCGTGCCGGCGACATCTGATAGTTGTTCTCGGCGTTGGCGGTCGCCGACCTCACCACTTTGGAGACTGTTTTTGCCGCCGGGGTCGGCAGGAAGCTCAGGATGGCCAGGGCTTCGTCCACTTTCTTCCCACGGACAGTGTCGAGGACCGTCCTCACCTTACGCGGCGATATCCCTATTTGCCTTGCGCTCGCTACTACTTCCACTTCTCTGGTCCTTGCCTAGCAGCCTTGCTTCTCGCGGCCGCGTCTTCCCGCAATCATGCGGTCTTTCTCACGCGGCTTATCTTCTCAGACTTGGCAGAGTGCCCCCGATAGGTCCTCGTCGGGGCGAACTCTCCTAGCTTGTGCCCCACCATGTTCTCCGTGATGAAGATGGGGACATGCCTTCGGCCATCGTGAACGCCGATTGTGAGCCCGATCATCTGTGGCACGATAGTTGATGACCGCGACCACGTCTTGATGGCGATCTTCTGCTCGGCTCGGCTGACCGCCTGCACCTTGCTGAGCAGCTTCGGGTCAACGAAAGGCCCTTTCTTGGTTGACCTCGACAATCTCTGCACCTCCCGAGGCGCTATTTCCTTCTTCTTAGAATCAACCTATTGCTGCGCTTGTTGCGCCTTGTGCGGTAGCCCAGGGCCGGCTTGCCCCAGGGAGTCTTTGGCCCTGGGAGCCCGATAGGCGACCTTCCCTCGCCACCCCCGTGGGGGTGATCACGGGGCGTCATCGCCGAGCCACGCACAGCGGGACGCCAGCCCGCAAGCCTGGTGCGACCCGCCTTGCCCAAGCTGACGTTGGCATGATCGATATTCCCCACCTGCCCGACACTGGCGAGACACCTCTCATGGAATCGACGAAGCTCCCCCGATGGCAGTCTCACCAAAGCGTAGCCGGCCTCCTTGGCCATGACCTGGGCGGAACCCCCGGCGCTACGGACTATTTGCCCGCCCCTGCCGAGATTGATCTCGATATTGTGTATCGCTGTGCCCAGGGGGATCAACTTCAACGGCAGGCAGCTCCCGGGCTTTATCTCCGCGCCTTCGCCTGAACTGACGGTGTCCCCTACCTTGAGGCCGACCGGTGCCAGAATGTAACGCTTCTCGCCATCGACATAGTTAACGAGAGCGATGTTGGCTGAGCGGTTGGGATCATACTCTATGGCCGCCACTTTCCCGGGAATGCCGAGCTTGTCGCGCTTAAAGTCAACGATCCTGATCATGCGTTTCGCGCCGCCGCCGCGATGCCGCACAGTTATCCTGCCCTGATTGTTCCGCCCCGCATTCTTCCTGAGAGGCAGAATGAGCCCCTTCTCCGGCTCCTTCCTGCTGACCTCGGAGAAATCGAGGCCGACCATGCCTCTCCGTCCCGGCGACGTCGGGCGATATACCTTAAGTGCCAAAGTCGCCCTCCTCCCCCTTAAGTTCGTCGAAGGTCATGCCTACACGCCCTCAAAAAGCTCGATCTTGTTGCCCGGCTCCAGGGTGACGATGGCCTTTTTCCACGATGGTGTCATGCCACGTTGGCGACCGGTGCGACGCATCTTCCCTGGGACGCACATAGTGTTGACTGAGACCACCTTCACGTTGAATGCCTTCTCCACCGCGCTCTTTATCTGAATCTTGTTAGCATTCGTAGCCACTTCGAAGGTGTACTTGTTCCGGCCGACGGCCGTAGTGTTCTTCTCGGTGACAACCGGGCGCCGCAATACCTCGTAGCTGTTCATCGTCTCTCTCAAGAGGCACTGGCTTGGGCAACGACGTGCTTCTGGCCCCATAGCGCCTCGATGCGGCGCACCGCATCGACTGTCATGACCAGTGCTTTGTGTGACAGGACATCGACGACGTTCAGCATGCTGGCGGGTAGTGTTGCCACCCCATCCATATTGCGAGCAGACTTCACCACATTCATATCTGGCTCGGCTGTGACCAGCAGAACAGAAGCCCCGACATCCAGTTTCGTCAATATCTGCACAACCTGCTTGGTTGAAGGTTGCTCCAGCCCGAAGGAATCGACTACGAGAAACTCACCGTCACTCACCTTGGCTGAGAGCGTCGATCTCAGCGCCAGTCGTCTCATCTTCTTCGGCATCGAGAGTCTGTAGCTTCGCGGGTGGGGGCCGAAGACAATCCCGCCGCCGTGGCGCAGTGGCGATCTGCGGCTCCCAGCCCGTGCCATCCCCGTATGCTTCTGGCGGAACAGCTTGCGCGTGCTTCCCGAGACCTCACTCCGTGTCCTGGTCTGGTGGGTTCCCAAACGTGAGTTTGCCAACTGCCGGACCAGCGCCTGATGCACGACAGTCTCGTTGGGCGCCACGCCGAAGACAGTATCATCAACCTCGATTTGGTTTATTACCTGACCCTCATTATTGCGTACCGGAAGCTGCAAGGTCTCCCCCAAGCTCTAGGCACGTGCCTTGGACTTCCTGATCTCCACAAGGCCGTTATTGGCCCCGGGCACTGCCCCTTTGACCCAGACTAGATTGCGGTCAGGATCCGCCTTGACCACCTTGATTCGTCTCACGGTGACCCTCTGATTCCCCATGTGGCCCGCCATTCTCAGCCCCTTCAGCACCCTTCCGGGGCTCGTGCCGGAGCCGATAGCACCGGGCGCGCGGTGGCGATCAGACTGGCCGTGGGTCTTGGGCCCACCGGAGAAATGGTGTCGCTTGACCCCGCCGGCAAAGCCTTTGCCCTTGGACGTTCCACTGATGTCCACCAGGTCACCGGCCTTGAAGAGGCTCACATCAACCCGGGTGCCAACCTCAACTCCAGCGGTGTCGTCCACCCTGAACTCCCTAAGGTGTGTGAACAGGCCGAGCTTACCAAGGTGGCCGCGCTCAGGGGCATTCAGCCGCTTGGCTTGGCCGAAGCCCAGTTGCACGGCGTTGTAGCCCTCCTTGGCGGTGGTCTTGATCTGGGTGACAGTGCAGGGGCCGGCTTCGACGGCGGTCAGCCCCTCCACAGTGCCGCCCTCGGTGAACATCTGCGTCATGCCTCTCTTTCGACCGATGAGCCCGGTAATCATGATGAACAACCTGTCTAAAGCTTGATCTCTATGTCCACGCCTGCCGGCAGGTTCAGCGTGGTCAAGGCATCAATTGTCTTTGTGGTCGGGTCCATTATGTCAATCAATCTCTTGTGGGTTCTTATCTCGAACTGCTCCCGCGAATCCTTATCGATGTGAGGAGAGCGTATGACGCAGAACTTCCTGATATGGGTTGGAAGCGGCACGGGGCCAACCACTGCTGCGCCTGTCCGCTCGGCTGCCTCCACAATCTGCACCGCAGACTGGTCGAGGATTCTGTGGTCGAACGCCTTGAGCCTGATGCGTATCTTCTGTTTTGGCACCCTCTAGCCCCTCACTCTAGCCATTATCTCTGCTGCCTTGTCTCTGGGGACTTCCTGATAGTGGTGGAACTCCATCGAGTACGTTGCCCTTCCCTGGCTCACAGATCTGAGGTCGGTCGCGTACCCGAAGCTCTCAGATAGCGGCAAGTAGCAGCGGACTACGTGCGTCCAGACTCTCAGCTCAACGGCCTCAACCCTGGCTCTCCTTGCGTTCAGGTCACCGATTATGTCCCCCAGGAACTCCTTGGGGGTTGCCACTTCGAGCTTCATTATCGGCTCAAGAAGGATCGGCCCGGCTTTCTTGACGCCCTCCCGCAACGCAATTGACCCTGCCATCTTGAAAGCTATGTCAGATGAGTCTACTTGGTGGTAGCTGCCATCGACCAGAGTAGCCGCGATATCGATAATCGGATAACCCGCGAGCACGCCGTTTTCCAGGGCCTCTCGGACTCCTTGCCCTACAGCGGAAATGTACTGCCTTGGTATCACGCCGCCCTGGATTCGGTCAACGAACTGGAAGCCGCTGCCCTGTGGCTCGGGCTCCAGTTCCAGCCAAACATGGCCGTACTGGCCATGACCGCCGGTTTGCTTGATGAACCTGCCCTCGGCACGCACGGGCACTGTAATAGTCTCCTTGTAGGCGACCTGCGGCTTGCCTATCTTGGCATCGACCTTGAACTCACGGACCATCCTGTCCACGATGATGTCAAGGTGCAGTTCGCCCATCCCCGAGATTATGGTCTGCCCCGTGTCGTCGTCATAGCGCGACTTGAAGGTAGGGTCCTCATCGCCAAGCTTGGCCAGGGCATCGCCGATCTTACCCTGGTCTGCCTTGGTTCTGGGTTCAATGGCGACTGATATCACAGGCAAGGGGAACTTGATTGCTTCCAGAACGATTGGCTTCGCTGGATCGCAAAGGGTATCACCAGTGTACGTGCTTTTCATACCAAGCGCAGCAAAGATATCGCCAGGGCCCACGTCACTCACTTCTTCGCGACGGTTAGCGTGCATCTGTAACAGGCGCCCCAATCTCTCCTTGTGGTTCCAGGTTGAGTTGAGAACCTGCGCCCCGGTGCGAGCTGTGCCGGAATACACACGCATGTAGACAAGGCGGCCCATGAATGGGTCGGAGACTATTTTGAAGGCAAGAGCCGCGAAGGGGGCCTTGTCGCTTGTCTCGCGGCTGCTTTCTTTGCCTGTTCTCGGGTCGATGCCCTGAACCGGGGGGACATCCAATGGTGAGGGGAGATAGTTGACAATGGCATCAAGGACTGGCTCTATCCCCTTGTTCCTTACGGCACTGCCACAGAGAACAGGCGCTACCCTGATAGACAGAGTAGCCCTCCTCAAAGCCGACTTGATGTCCGCTGCTGCTATCGACCTGCCCTCGACGTACGCACCCATGAGCGCCTCGTCGTTTTCGGCGAGTTGCTCGATCAGCTTCTCGCGTTGACGAGCGGCAACCTCTTTGTACTCCTCGGGGATGGATATCTCCAGGGGCTCGGCGTCGAACTCACCGGGGAAAACCCATGCCCTTTCCTCGACAAGGTCAACGATGCCCTTGAAGGAGGCTTCGGCGCCTATGGGTACCTGGAGTGCCACCGGGTTGGCTCTGAGACGGTCTCTGATCATCTGTACGGTTCCGTAGTAGTCGGCGCCGACCCGATCCATCTTGTTGACGAAACATATTCTGGGAACGCGATAGCTGTCTGCCTGGTGCCATACCGTCTCCGACTGTGGCTCAACGCCGGCCAGAGCATCGAAGACTACGACGCCGCCATCGAGGACCCTTAGGCTGCGTTCCACTTCCGCGGTGAAGTCCACATGTCCCGGGGTGTCGATTATGTTTACCCGGTGCCCGGCCCATTCACAGCTAGTGGCCGCTGCCGTGATGGTGATTCCCCGCTCACGTTCCTGCTCCATCCAATCCATCACGGCGGTCCCGTCGTCCACCTGACCCACTTTGTAGGTTCGACCGGTATGGTACAGGATCAACTCGGTGACGGTTGTCTTCCCGGCATCGATGTGAGCGATTATCCCGATATTCCTCAGCCACTCCAGTGGCATTGCGCGCGCCATAGCCCGTTCCCTCTCCGCCACGCAGGTTCGCTTGTCGCCCAAAATACTCAAACCTCTCTACCACCGGTAATGGGCAAACGCCTTGTTAGCTTCAGCCATCCGATGTGTGTCTTCACGCTTCTTGATTGTTATTCCCTGTCCTCGGAAGGCGTCTATTAGTTCTGCCGCCAGTCTCTCGGCCATCGGCTTGCCCTTGCGAGTCCGTGCTGAGGCGAGCAACCACCGCGTCGCCAGGGCGGAACGGCGCTCAGGCCTGATGTCGACCGGCACCTGATAAGTTGCACCCCCCACTCTTCGCGGCTTCACCTCCACGACCGGAGTAGCGTTCTTCATCGCCTGCTCGAAGACATCCAGAGCGTTCTTCTTCGTTTCCTTCTCGACCATAGCCAGGGCTTCGTAGACAATGCTCTCCGCCTTGCTCCTCTTGCCGTTCCGGGTGACCTTATGTATGAACCGGTTCAGTTCCGGGCTGTGATACTTGGCGTCGGGAGCTATCGTCCTCTTGACTGCTCTGGCTCGTCGTGACATGTTCCTCTCCGCGAAGCGTCCATTCAATCAAAGAGCTTCCATAAACAGAAGCTCGCAAAGCCGTCTATCGAAAAGCCCGAGGTCTGCCAGCCTAGACAGCCGCCTTGGGCTTCTTGGTGCCGTACAGACTGCGACTCTGCCGCCGCCCCTCAACGCCAGCAAAATCAAGCGCGCCACGGACAATATGGTACCGCACGCCCGGCAGATCCTTGACCCTGCCCCCTCGAATCAGCACCACCGAGTGCTCTTGCAGGCTATGCCCTTCACCCGGGATGTAGGCACTCACTTCCATGCCATTCGTCAACCGCACGCGCGCGACCTTGCGCAGTGCGGAGTTGGGCTTCTTCGGCGTCACTGTCTTCACCTGGAGGCAAACCCCTCGCTTCTGAGGGGAACCTTTGCCCTGCACACTCGCTGCCTTCAGGGTGTTGTAGGCAAAGCGCAAGGCGGGTGCCTTGACCTTCTTCCTGACTTGCTTACGTCCCTTTCGTACCAGTTGGTTGGTTGTAGGCAAAGGGCCCCCTTCAGAGATGCTTTGGGCACTAAATGCTAAGTATAACCGAGGCTCCATCGAGTGTCAAGCGTCTGTCAGCTACC
>CAZBET010000084.1:0-6835 GCA_964490995.1 uncultured Dehalococcoidia bacterium | reverse complement strand
TAGCCAAGGGACACGGTCTGAAATCCCCGCGTGGGGCGGGGGTTCGTCCCACATCGGACATGCTTCGCGGGGCGATATTCTCGATGCTCGAGTCCGTGGCACTTGACTGGTCGAGGGTGCTCGACCTCTACGCAGGCACCGGCGCCCTCGGGATTGAAGCCCTTAGCCGGGGAGCAGACTGGACGGATTTCGTAGAGAAGAACCCGAGGTTCTGCGCCATTATCAAAGACAACCTCAGGCGCACCGGGTTCGCCTCCCAGGGAACGGTCTATTGCGTGAGCGTGGCGAAAGCCTTCTCCATCCTCGACCGAGAGTACGGGATCCTGTTCATGGACCCTCCCTACAGTGACACAACGATAGCCGGCACGGTGGAGAAGCTCGCCTCCTCTCGTCTGGTCGGAAGGGAGTCGACGCTGGTCATAGAACACTCGCGCCGCGTCCCGCTCGAGGAGAAATACGGCTGCTTCAAGCAGATGAGAAGTCTTCATCATGGCGATAGCGTCGTTTCCGTGTATCAATACGCTGGGGGTGAATCGTGACCATCGCCATTTACCCTGGCAGCTTCGACCCAGTGACGAACGGCCACCTGGATATTGTGCATCGGGCGGCTGCTTTGTTCGACGAACTGGTCATCTGCGTCTATGATATCCCACAGAAAAGCCTCCTCTTCACCACCCGGGAAAGGGTCGACCTGTTAAAGAAGGCCGTTGCCCACCTGCCCAACGTGCGCGTCGAGCCCTACTCAGGGTTGACGGTCAGCTTCGCCCGCCGCAGCAAGGCCAAGGTCATCGTGCGCGGCCTGAGAATGAGTTCCGACTTCGAGCGTGAGTTCGAGATGGCCCTTATGAACAAGAAGCTGGAGCCGGGTGTCGAGCTGGTCTGTCTCATGACTAGCCTTGAGTATCAGTTTCTCAGTTCCAGCCTGCTGAAAGAGGCTTGCCAGTTGGGAGGCGACATTACCAACCTGGTACCGGCGCATGTTGCCACCGCCCTGAAGGAGAAGTTCCGCTCCGCCAAGGAATAGATGCCTGACACTCGAAAGTGAGGCGGAGCGGCCAAGATAGTCGCGAGGAGGGAAAAGATGGCCTACAAGATCACCGAGGAATGCATCAGTTGCGGAGCCTGCGAGCCTGAGTGCCCCAATCAGGCTATCAAAGAGGGTGAGAACATCTACGTGATAGACGCCGCAAGATGCACCGAGTGTGCGGGCGCCCATGAGACTTCCAAGTGCAAGGAGATCTGCCCGGTGGATAGCTGCGTCCCCGACCCCGCGCACAAAGAGGACAAGAAGCAGTTGCTCGCCAAGTGGAAGGGCCTCCACCCCGGTGAGGAACCGGCCGCGGGCACCTACTAGCGTTCAGGCCAGCCCAGTCAACCCTGGCAAGTAATGGTGGATTATTCCCGCCACCGTGTTCCCCAGGCCCACCAGGCGGTTGAATGCCTAGACCGCTTCACCGTTCCATCGGGAAGCAGGATGAGGTCACGTCGGTATCTCTTCCCATCGACTGTAATTGAGCCGAAGCTGAAGCTATCCACCTTTGCCAGGCTATCACCCCCTCGTGGCTTCTGATATAATAGCGAAACCGTCAGCCCGGTTCGGACTCAAACAATAGCCCACTCGACGGTTCTGGTCAAAGAGCCCTTCCCCTGGGTAAGGACATGCCACAACATAAGGAATTGCTGCTGCTTTTCGACGGGCACGCGCTTCTACACCGCGCTTTCCACGCCCTGCCGCCGCTCTCTGTCCCGAAGACCGGGGAGCCCACCGGGGCGCTCTACGGCTTCGTCAGTATGCTGCTCAAAGTAGTTGCCGACCTGAAGCCAACTCACTGGGCAATCGCCTTCGACAGCCCGGCGCCTACCTTCAGACACGAGCAGTTCGAGGACTACAAGGCGCACCGCCCCCCCACCCCAGATGAGCTCAAGGTGCAGCTCAAACGAGCCCGCGACGTGGCGCAGGCGCTAAACATCCCCGCCTTTGAGGTGGCTGGCTTCGAAGCGGATGACATCCTCGGCACCATCTCCCGCCAGGCAACGGAGAAGGGCATTGACACCGTGATCGTCACCGGGGACACCGATACCTTGCAGCTCGTTTCACCCCGCGTCCGGGTGGTAACGCCGCGCCCGGGCAGAACATTCAGCGACACCATCACGTACGATGAGCCTGCCGTCGAGCAGCGCTACGGCCTTGCCCCTCAGCAGCTTTCGGACTTCAAGGGCCTGAAGGGCGACCCGTCTGATAACATCCCCGGCGTGAAAGGCATTGGCGAGAAGACGGCAACGAAGCTGGTGCAGGAGTTCGGAAGCATTCAAGGGATCTACGACCATATCGCCGAGGTGGCCCCGGAACGGGTGCGGAAGATACTCAAGGACAGCGAGAGGGAAGCGAGGCAGAGCAAGGGACTGGCCACCATCGTCACGGATGTGCCCATCGCTCTCGACCTGGACTCGTGCCGCGTCAGCGGCTACGAGCGGGGCAAGGCCACGGAGCTCTTCCGCGAGCTGGAGTTCTCAACCCTTCTGCCCAAGCTGCCCGAGACACTGGCTCAGGGGACGGCACCTGCGCCTGTTCAGACACAGCCAGCCGCAGAGGCTGCCGACTACCGTGTGGTGGATACCGGGGAGGGCCTCCACGAGGTCGTGAGCCACCTCTCCCGACTTGCATCCTTCACCGTTGATGTCGAGACCACCAGCCTCGACCCCAGGCAGGCGGCTCTCGTGGGCATCTCTCTGTCCCCGGCGCCTGGGAAGGCGTGGTACCTGCCCGTGGGACATGCTGCGGGCAGTCAACTCCCGCTGTCTGAGGTCATTTCCAGCCTCAGGCCTCTCCTGGAAGACCCCAAGGTCCTCAAAACGGCGCACAACGGCAAGTATGATGCCGCAGTCCTCCTGAAGTCCGGGGTGAGAGTGGAGAACCTCGGGTTCGACACCATGATCGCCGCCTACCTCCTGGGAGAGAAGGCGCTCGGCCTGAAGCCGCTGGCTTTCTCCAAGCTGGGCATCGAGATGACACCGATTGGCAACCTGATCGGAACAGGCGCGAAGCAGATTTCGATGGCTTGGGTGGACATCTCGAAGGTGGCTCAGTACGCCTGCGCCGACGCCGACATCACGAGCAGGCTCAGCAAGCTGCTTGAGACAGAGCTCAGGCAGCAGGGATTCTGGAAGCTGTTCTCAGAGGTGGAGATGCCGCTGCTGCCTGTGTTGCTGCGCATGGAGACCAATGGCGTGGCTCTGGACACCTCCCTGCTGCGCGAAATGTCCTGGGGCATGGGGGAGAAGCTGGCCAGACTTGAGGTAGAGATATACCAAGCTGTCGGCCACAGGTTCAATATAAACTCGACCCAGCAGTTGGCAGCAATACTCTACGACGAGCTCAGGCTGCCGAGAGCCAGAAAGACCAAAAGCGGCTACTCCACCGAGGCATCGGTCCTCGAAGGACTCAGGGGAACGCACCCGGTAATCGAGCTCCTCCTCGAGTACCGCCAGTGGTCGAAACTCAAGTCAACCTACATCGACGCACTTCCGGCATTGATCGACCCCGACACCGGCAGGGTGCACACCAGCTTTAACCAGACCGGCACTGTCACCGGTAGGCTCTCCTCCAGCGACCCAAACCTGCAGAACATACCTGTGCGCACCGAGGAGGGCAGACGGATAAGAAAAGCGTTCGTCGCTGAGAAGGAGTCCTCGCTGCTCCTGGCTGCCGACTATTCTCAGATCGACCTGCGCGTCCTGGCTCATCTGTCGCAGGACCCGAAGCTGCTCGCCGCCTTCGCTCACGGAGAGGACATTCACGCCACGACAGCCTCGCAGGTTTTCGGCGTGCCGCTTTCCGAGGTCACCCCAAGCATGAGGAGGATCGCGAAGACGGTCAACTTCGGCGTCATCTACGGGATGAGCGAGTACGGGCTGGAGCAGGCCACCGAGCTTTCCCGCGAGGAAGCGGCGCAGTTCATCAAGGCGTACTTCGAGAAGTACAGCGGCGTCAGGGACTACCTCGCTGCAACCAAACGTGAGGCCGCAGAGAAGAAGTGCGTGCAGACAGTCCTTGGCAGGCGGCGTTACATCCCCGAGATCAGTTCCACCAACGCCCAGGTGAGGATGGCGGCGGAGCGCATGGCGATCAACATGCCAGTCCAGGGAACCTCGGCTGACATTATCAAGGTAGCGATGATCGAGCTACAGCACGAGATGGACCGGAAGGGGCTCGAAGCGAAGATGATTCTTCAGGTACACGACGAACTCCTCTTCGAGCTGCCTCAGACAGAGGTCGAGGGCCTGAGGCAGTTGGTGCTCGACATAATGCCCAACGCGCTCAAACTCAGCGTGCCCGTCAAGGTGGACATCAAGACCGGCAGAAGCTGGGGAGATATGGAGTAGGGACGGGAGACGGGGGACCGAGAAGAACAGCGATGCCTGAGCTGCCAGAGGTCGAGACGATCAAGAATGACCTTCGCCCGGCGCTGCAAGGCGCCCGCTTCACCAGCGTGTCCATCTCCTGGCCGAGAATGGTGCTCCGGCCTTCCCCGGACGAACTTCGCCTGAAGCTGCCCGGACGTGCCATCAAGGAGATAGCAAGAAGGGGGAAGTACCTCATCTTTCGTCTGGACAGCGGCGAATCGCTGGTTCTGCACATGAGGATGACGGGCTCGCTGCTGCTCCGGCACAAGAACGATGCACGCACCGAGCCCGTGCCGTACGTGACGGCGGCCTTCGGCCTGGACAACGGGCTGGAACTCGTTTTCCGCGACCGGCGCAAGCTCGGCACGGTCTCGCTGCTCCAGGACGAGAATGAACTGGCCGCCAAGCTCGGCCCCGAGCCCCTGAGCCGCTTCTTCACCGTGGAGGATCTGAGGAGCAGGCTAAGCGGGCGAAAGGCCCCCGTCAAGGCGGTTCTCTGCGACCAGAAGTTCCTCGCCGGAATCGGCAATATGTATGCAGACGAGGCGCTTTTCCTTGCCGGAATTCATCCGCTGAGGCTGGCAAGCAACCTCTCTCCGGAGGAGACCGGAAGGCTGCACAAGGCCATACGCCAGGTGCTCCGAAAGGGCATTCGCAATGCCGGGGCGAGCATCAGCGACTACCGCCGTCCCGGCGGCGAGCAGGGGAGCCAGCAGCACGCCTTCAACGTAGCACATAGGGGTGGACAGACCTGCAACGTCTGTGCCACCCCTATCGAACGCGTACCGGTTCGCAACCGGGGCAGCTACTTCTGCCCCAGGTGCCAGAACTCCACTACTTGTTCTTGAAGTTCGGTCTCCTCTTCTCCCTCAAGGCCGCCGCGCCTTCCGCTGAGTCCTCCATACCCCGCAGGTTCTGCTCCAGCGCCTGCCCGAAAGCCCGCCCGAGCTTGGGCTCCATGTAGTGGCCGCGCTTGATTATCTCCTTGAAGTTCCACACGGCGCGAGGAGCCAGGTAGAGCATGCGGTCGGCCCAACTCATGGCCTCTTCCATGAGCTTGTTGGCGGGCACGACCCGGTTGTAGAAGCCCATCTCATAGGCCCGCTGCGCGGAGACTCTCTGGTCGCCCCACAGAACCAGCTCCATGCAGTGGCCTATGTGCATGTGCAGGGTGAGGTCGCGCACCCAACTCGCGGGCATGTTCCTCATGGCTTCGGCGATGCCGAACTCCGCGTTCTCAGCGGCGATGCGGATGTCGCAGTCATGGGCAATCAAAGCGCCGCCGGCAATGCAGTGGCCGTTGATGGCGGCGATGGTCGGCTTCCATACGTCCTCGGGCCCGAAAGCAGGTATCCTGAACGGGCCGGGCCTCTCCTTCTTGGGTGGCGTGAACAGATCGGCCCCGGCGCAGAACGACTTGTCGCCGGCTCCGGTAATGATCGCTACACGTGATTCTTCGTCAGCCTGGTAGTCTCTCCAGGTCTCTTCCAGGTCAAACATCATATCCAGAGTGAGGGCATTCCTCTTGTCAGGGCGGTTGAGAGTGATAAGCCAGATCCTGCCACCCTCTTTCTTGTCAACAAGGAGCTCTTTCTCGCCTTCAGACATCTTTCGTTCTCCTCCAGAATCAAATATGGGGCTTCCCCTGAAACAGAGTCAATTTCGAAATCGGCGGCTTCGTGCCACCCCCTTTCCAGGTTAAGCGAATTCGTCGTTCCGAGGCACTATTATAGGCAGGCCCGCCTGGATGCGTCAAATTTGCCAGCCTTGCCTGCCGTAGGGGCACGGCATGCCGTGCCCCCCTAATCCGTGGATAGGATGTGGAGTTGCCGTTCGTGGTGAGCCCTTCGGCACTCCTTCGACTTCGCTCAGGACAAGGCTCAGGGCAGGCCTGTCGAACCATGAACGGCCCTTCGACAATCCTTCGGCTGGCTCAGGACAGGGCTCAGGGCGAACGGAAAGAGAGATCTATGCCCAGGCCACCCACCGGGTGAGCCTCCTGAATCTGGACTCACGAACCTGTGGGCTTAGAAGAGCGTGTATATGAATGGCGCCACTCCGGTGGACCCGAGGACAACCAACAGACCCAGTATTACCAACATGACAACCACAGGGATCAGCCACCAGAGTTTCCTCTGCCAGAGGAAGACCATCAACTCGCCCACAACGGGAAACCGAGAAAGCAGACCTCGCAGTGTCTTCATCTTCCGCTCCGCTCGTGCCCTATGACCAATCCTGCTTCCTTATCATGAAGCTCTCCATTACCAGCACGTCCAGCCCGCTCTTGCTGAACGTATTGAAAGCGTTGGCAGGTGAGGCCACGATAGGTTCACCTCTCAAGTTGAACGACGTGTTCAGCAACACCGGAACCCCTGTTGCATCTCCGAGCCCCTTTATCACCCGGTAGTAGCGGGGGTTCCATTCCTCTCTC
>CAZBET010000083.1:0-6861 GCA_964490995.1 uncultured Dehalococcoidia bacterium | reverse complement strand
GTGGGGCAGGCGTTTTGAGTTTCCGTCATTCGCGCTTCGGGCTTGTTCAGGATTTCGAGCTTCGAGATTGGGATTTCCGCCTCGGCGTCACATTCATGCCGCTATCAAGCAGGGCATCGGCGATCCTCGCAATCTCCTGCTGACTCCCTGACGATCGCACGGGGCGGCCTTCCAAGCATGCCTCGAAGATATCGTCGTCATATGGAATGGCACCGAGCATGGCGACGCCCCTGGCATTGAGCTCCACTTGGAGCCGCGAGGCGATCCCCTTGGATGTGACCCTATTCAAGACGGCCCAGACGCGCTCTATCTCCATCCCCCTGGCCATGCTGTTGACCCTGCCCGCAAGCAGGACTGACTCGAACGATGGGTCTACCACGATGAGTACGCAGTCGATGCCCCTTTCCACCCCCCTGCCGAAGTGCTCGACGCCCGCCTCCATGTCCGCCAACGCTACCTCGTTCGGCTCAAGGCGCAGCTTCCGGAGGAACTCGCCGGCGAGCACACCCATCGGGCACGCGCACCCCTCGAGGGGCTGGAGTATCTTCCCGATGGTCACCAGGCTTATGCCATCCCGCTTGACCAAGTGCGGCGCTGGTATGTCCCGCAGCGAGATTTCGCGGCGTGCCAGCAGGTTTGTCTGTTGGCTCGCTGTGCCCAGCCGGGTCTTGGGCAAGACGTTCTTCACCTCTTGCTTCCCACCGGCCAGGTCCAGAAGTGGGACAGGCGGCTTCTCGAAGCCCAGCATGCGGTGGAGCCCCGCATTGGACTCGTCGGAGTCGATGACCAGAACTCGACGGCCCCTGTCTGCCATGCTCCTCGCCAGCATGGCCGTTATGACGCTCTTGCCGCTGCCGCCCTTGCCACAGACCGAAATCTTCATCATTTGCTCCGTGTCACTCTGAGCCCTGCGGGCGACGAGTCTGCACCTTGCCATTCCCCTTTCGGCGAGAGGGCATTCGGCAGAACGCGCCTACATCGGTCTCCCCCGTGTCTCGCCTGGCCTCAGCCTTGCTGCGATCCTTGAAGAACAGCGCGCCGACGGGGCAGACGATGACGCAATCGCCACAGCCCAGGCAATTCGTCTCGGCGATGGGCCTGTTTTCGAAGGTTGTGACCACCCGTTTGAAGCCGCGCCGGGCGAAGCCCAGGACTCCGATTCCCAGCCTGTTGCGACATGCCCAGACGCACCTGCCGCAGAGCACGCACTTGTTGGAGTCGTAGGTGAAGACAGGGCTGCTCGAATCTACGGGCAGATCGCGAAGAATCTTCCTGAAGCGCTTGGAGTTGAGCTTCACACCCAGGTGTGCAGCCATTTTCTGAAGTTCGCACGCGCGATTGGCCGGGCAGTGCGCGCAGTCGACAGGATGGCTGGCCAGGAGGAGTTCGAGAGCCGTGCGCGCTAGTCTCTGAGCCTTGGGGCCTCCAGTGTTCACCCTCATGCCTTCTTCCACCGTCTCCGTGCAGGCAGTGACCGGGCCATTGCGGCCCTCTATCTCCACGAAGCAGAGACGGCAGCCGGCGTAAGGGGCCGAAGCCTCGCGGATGGAACACAGGCTAGGTATGTAGATGCCGTTGTCGAGTGCTGCCCACAGCACCTTCTCCCCTTCGCGAGCCTCTATCCTCTTGCCGTCTATGGTCAGAGTGACAGTGCTCATCCATTCTCCTTGGGGCCCGGTACCAACTCCGGTGGTGAGACCTTTATCACGGCGTTGTACTGCGGCGGGCAGGCGGTGAGGCAGGTGCCGCACTTGACGCACTTCTTCTGGTCAATGACCTTGATGCCCTTCTTGTTCGCGGAAATAGCCTCCACGGTGCAGGTGCCCACGCAGGCATCGCAGGAACGCTCGCACTTTTCGGGCAGGATGTAGTAGGCGATTAGGCCAGGGCACATGAGCGCCGGGCAGCGCCTCTCTCTGATGTGGGCCTCATACTCATCAGGGAAGTATCTGAGCGTGGTGAGTATGGGGTTGGGCGCGGTCTTGCCCAGGCCGCAGAGTGAGCCGGCTTTGACGTCCTGCGCCAGTTCGCGGAGCGTGGCGATGTCCTCCGCCTGTCCCCGTCCTTTGCTGATGTCCTCCAGCATCTCGAGCATCTGCCTTGTCCCGAGGCGGCACATCGTGCATTTGCCGCAGGACTCCCTCTGCGTGAACTCCAGGAAATAGCGAGCAACCTCCACCATGCAGTCGTCCTCGTCAAGCACCACCATACCGCCGGAGCCCATCATAGCTCCAGCACTTCGCAAGGACTCGAAATCGACCGGCACGTCCAGATTTGATTCGGGGAGACAGCCACCCGATGGGCCCCCGATCTGCACCGCCTTGAAGCGTTTGCCCTTGGGTATGCCGCCACCGACATCGAAGATTATGCGGCGCAGGGTAGTTCCCATAGGGACCTCAATCAGGCCTGTGTTGACCACTTTGCCTGCCAGCGCAAAAACGGCTGTGCCTTTGCTTCCTTCATTGCCAATGCTGGCGAACCACTGTGCCCCCTTCTTGACTATGTGCGGAATGTAGGCCAGGGTTTTCACATTGTCGATGACCGTCGGCTTTCCCTCAAAGCCGCTGACAGCCGGGAAGGGGGGGCGGTGCCGGGGCATGCCCTGTTTGCCCTCAAGCGAAGCGATGAGGGCCGTTTCCTCGCCACAGACGAAGGCGCCTGAGCCTTGAAAGACCCTGATGTCGAAGTGGACGCCGGTCCCCAGTATGTTCCTGCCGAGCAAGCCGAGGCGCCGAGCATCTCGCAGTGCGACCTTCACCCGCCGCACCGCCAGGGGGTACTCAGCCCGAACGTATATGTATCCGAGGCGCGAGCCGACTGCATAGCCCGCGATGACCATGCCCTCAATGACGGAGTGCGGGTCGCTTTCCAGCAACGCCCTGTCCATGAAGGCGCCGGGGTCGCCCTCATCGGCATTGCAGATGACATACCGGGGCCTGCCGTTGGACTCGCGGCATAGCTGCCACTTCTGCCACGTCGGAAAGCCCGCGCCGCCCCTCCCCCGCAGGCTCGAGCGCTTGAGTTCGTCGATGATATCGGCTGGCTGCGTTTTCAGCGCTGTGTCCAGGGCCTCGTAGCCTCCCCTCGCGATGTAGTGATAGACATTCCCTGGGTCTATGTACCCACAATTCGCTGTCAGGACAGCTTTTTCAAGGGCGAAGCGAGGAAGGTCGAGAATGGACGGGATGGTGTCGTTCCGTTCCAGTGCGCCCAGCGCGAATTCCAGCGAAGGGTCTTGGCCAGCGACGTAGTCCTTGACGAGCCGCCGGGCGATCTCGGGGCTAACGTAGCCATATGCAATCTGAGGATGGTCGGGCTTGGCGATGATAACCAGCGGCTCGGCATAGCAGTGCCCCATGCAGCCTACCTCGACCAGGCGCGCGTCCTGGCGTTCAGTGGCCAGCGCCTCCTTGATCGCTTGCACGACCTCCATGGCGCCAGCCGCCCTCCCGCAGGTGGCGGTGCCCACCATGATCACGGGGTTTGAGCCATCGTAGAGTTTCTGCCACTCCGCGGCGGCTCGACTCCTTATTGCGTCGAAAGCCGAATTGGCTTTCGGAGCAGCGACCGTGTTCATTGCTTTCCCTTGTCTTCCTTCACCTTTTCGAGCAGGTATGAGAGCACTATCCCGTCCACGCGGGTTGGGCTTGTCTTGCCCTCGACGCGGCGGTCAACAACGGTCACAGGCGCCATGGTGCAGCAGCCCACGCAGGCAACCGTGTCGAGGTCGAACTCGCAGTCCGGAGTGGTCTGCCCCTTGTCTATGGCCAGCCTCCTCTTCCAGGCATCGAGGACAATGTACCCGCCCTTCATGTGGCACGCGGTGCCCAGACATACCCTGACTGAGTGCTTTCCTGGGGGGTGGAGGCGGAACTGGTTGTAGAAAGTGACCACGCTGTAGACGTCCATCTCGGGTATGTTCAGGAACCGGGCCACCTCAATCATGGCTGCGCGAGGAATGTAGCCGAGCTGATCCTGGACTTGCTGCAAGATGGGCACGAGATTCCTTCTCTGGCGGCTGTGCCTGCCGAGCACCTTCCTTGTTTCCCTCAGTATAGGTTCTTGGTTTTCATTCACTTTCCACAACCTGTCGCTCAATCACCGCTTGGCGCCGCTGCTCTTCGGTTCGCCCGGTCTTCGACCTCGGCCTGCACCTCTGGCAGTAGCCTTCCATGTGGAGCACCGCCTTGCTCACCTTGAAGCCACAGCCGTCCTGTACCTCGGCCACGAGCCTGGTGACCAAAGCATTCTCGAACTCAACAATGCGGCCGCATGAGACGCACACCAGGTGGTAGTGTTCGGTTGACCGCTTGATCTCGTAGTAACAGTGCACCTCGTCCAGGCGCAATTCGTCTACCAGCCCGAGTTCCTTGAACAGGCGCAGATTGCGGTAGACCGTGGCCAGGCTTATGTTGCGATCGCTCTCGATGGCGCGCCGGTAGAGCTCCCTGGCGTCCAGGTGCCCCCTTGCCTGACGAAGCATGTCCAGTAGCACTTGGCGCTGTGCAGTTACGGGGCGGTCCTTGATCGCAGCCGCCCGGTTGTGATTGATTCTCATTCTCACAACGCCATTATACCAATTGAGCGCCAGTTCCGTCAAAGCGGGTGGAGCCACGGCCGCCGACACATGAGCACAGAGCCCTCATGGCGGCTCAGTCGACAAGGAAGATTGGTTGACTTAAGATAGGGGCCAGAGGGGTAGCTGAGTTGGACCAGAAAAGTCTGGAGATGCTGGAGTTCCCCAAAGCCAGGGAGATACTTGCTGGCTTCACCTCTTTCTCAGCCAGCCGCGACCTTGCCCTGAAGATCCTGCCGTCGTCCGACCAGGCTGTGGTCTCCCGTCTGCTGGGGCAGTCGGGAGAGGCCCGCAGCCTTCTGTCCAGGGAGCCTGACTTCTCGATAGGAGGAGCGGTCGACGTCAGGGAGGCCGCTCAGTTGGCCGACAAAGGCAAGGTCCTCGAGCCGCAGGTGCTGCTCGATGTCCGGGCGACGCTGGCCTGTGCCCGGGCGGCGCGTGCCAAGGTGGCGAAGCATGCCAGAGATTTGCCGCTGCTCTGGAACGTTGGCGGGCAAATCGTTCCCTTGCCGGATTTGGAGGAGAAGATTGGCAAGAGCATCTCTCCGTCGGCGGAGGTGCTGGACTCGGCCTCGGCGAAGCTCTCTGACGTCAGATTACGGCTGAGGGAGGCACAGCAGCAGTTGCTCAATCGGCTCGAGTCCATACTCAAATCGCCGAGAGGCCGCAGGTGCGCCCAGGAGGCGTTCGTCACTCAGCGGGAAGGCCGGCATGTCATTCCACTCAAGGTTGAGTTCCACAAGGAGATCAAGGGCATTGTCCATGACATCTCGAATACCGGAGCCACGGTGTTCGTTGAGCCCTGGTCAACCATCGAACTGGGCAACGAGGTGCGGCAGCTCACCATTGAGGAGAAGCGAGAGGTGGAGAGGGTCCTCATGGCTCTCAGCGCGGAGGTGGGTGCGAGCGAAGCTGTGATCGCCGGCAATGTGAGTTCGATGGCGGAACTGGACCTGGCGCTGGCCAAGGCCAGATATGCGGAGAGAGTGCACGGGACGGAGGCTGTACTCTGGCAGGGCGAAGGCGGCCGGCACGGGGGCAACGGCGCGGGCGTAATCAGGCTGGTCAACGCCAGGCATCCGCTGCTGTCGGGCAAGTCGGTGCCGCTGTCCGTGGAGATAGGAAGCGACTACTCGGGACTGGTAATCACTGGACCCAACACGGGCGGCAAGACTGTAGCGTTGAAGACCATTGGGCTGCTTGCGCTGATGACCCAGGCTGGCATGCCGATTCCTGCATCCCCGGAGACCTGCATCCCGGTCTTCGACGGCGTGTTCGCCGATATCGGCGACGAGCAGAGCATCGAGCAGACCCTTTCCACTTTCAGCTCGCACATGGGCAACATCGTGCGCATCATCCGTTCTTCGTTGGGCAGGGCGCTTGTTCTTCTCGACGAACTGGGCACCAGCACCGACCCGGGCGAGGGTTCAGCGCTGGCCCGGGCCATTTTGCTTCATCTGATCTCGAAGGGGGCGGCGGTTGTAGCCACCACGCACTACGGCGACCTCAAGGTGTTCGCGCACAGCACACCGGGATTGCGAAATGCCTCGCTGGACTTCGATCCTGCTACGCTGGCTCCGACATACCATCTGACCATGGGCATCCCCGGGGGCAGCAACGCACTGGCCATAGCCTCTCAGTTGGGCCTGCCCTCAGAGATAATCGATGCGGCCAGGGAGATGCTGGTCAAGGGCACGCAGGATATGGAGAAGCTTCTCGCCGACTTGATGGCAGAGAAGCAGAGAATCGAAAGCGTGGGCGCGGACCTCGAGGCAGAAAGCAAAGCGGCTGCTGACCTGAAGCGGCACTGGGAGGTCGAGGTAGAGAAGCTGGAGCGTGAGGAACGGAGGCTCCTTGCTGAGACAAGGGACAAGCTGGGCGACGAGACCGCCGAGCTGCAAAGGGAAATCCGGCGCGCGGCTTCGGAGTTGAAGAGGGCGAAATCTCAGGAGACCATAGAGCAGGCTGAGAAGGCGCTGGCTGCGGTGCGCGCCGAACTGAAGGCCCTGACCACCCGGCTTAGAGAGAAGGAAGGCTCAGTGATCGGTGAGCCAGCGGCTGCAACCCAGGTCGGCGTGGGCGACAGGGTATGGCTGCCGGAGACGAACACATGGGGAACGATCCTCGCGCTACGGCCCGACGAAGGGCAGATCGAGGTGCAGGTCGGCAGTACCAGGCTGGTCATGGGACTGGGCAGCGCCGAGAAGGTCCAGGCGCCTCCGGGCAAGGTGCTGCCCGAGCCTCCTCCCGCGAGGCCCCGACTGAGTGGGAGAGCGGTGTCGCTG